>JAJZDN010000005.1 GCA_021805985.1 Planctomycetota bacterium
TTGGAAATTTCATCGTTTCTGTCATACTGTTACCCATGGTGGCGTACTCCTAAAAAAGAACATTGAAAACACCCTTTAGGTTACGCCGCCTCTTTTCTCCCGTCCACAACTTTTAATAGTAGCCCTTTCAACTTCATGATAGCAATCTCCTTTTCAAAAAACCTTTGTACCGCCCCAGAACTCGAAAGACGCGGTAACTTGAATTCTGTTCTTACCTCAACTGGCCATCAAGAAACAAAATATAATTGTTGCGGCTCGGATAAATGCGCGATAATCTGGTTCACTGCTAACGAATTTGCAAACCCTCGATTCGCCAATCTTCCCAGCCGGTTTTGGCCTCACGCCATCATTTACTCGTCAGCGGATTCAACATGACTTTAAGAACCCGTTACGTTTGACATAATTTAGTATACCCCACAAATTTAAGATTGCAAGTTAAAAATATGATTTTTTCTAAAGTTTTAATTATCAGACCATTATTCGCGGTTTTATTGATGTATTTCGGTGTTTTTTTGAAGATGACCACCTTCATTGCCCGCCATAAAGGCAATGATCTTCACGGAAATATCTCGCATTTAAATAAATAGTTAATATATTATATTGGAAGTTAAAAATAACGCTTTGCCGTCGGAATATGCAGTATTTTCAAGGGGGATGAATGGTTATAGCAGCCGAAAGCTGTAGATCCCCATCCGGTGATAACGCGGTGGTTGATTGGTGGCATGGGATCCACCACCGGTGTGCCATCCGGTGCTATGAGGAGAAGCGACCACGGCGTACCTCCGCACGATGATACTTCCAGGGGCCGTGCCCCCCAGGGCTTAGTGGCTTTGGATATTCCAAACGCCGGAGTGATCCATGCGGATATAGGAGTGCCGGTGGCCACGTTTTACGATGTTGCCGGGCTTACCATTGACCGTTACCGCATGGCCGGATACGCCGATGGTGGCATGTACCCCCGTCGGCAAAGAAAGCTGTAAACTTTCGCCTTGATTCGTTTTGCGGACGCGCAGCACAATATTTCCGCGCGGGGTGGGTACGGTGCCATTTACCCGTTGCAGCGTGCCCAGGTGTGGCACGATGCTTGCCGTGGCAAAGCCGCCGCTGGTGGAATTCACGCCCAATACATATTGGGTTAACCAGTTGGTAACGCCACACGACCAGCCGTGACACAGGCTAACAAAATAGCCTTGCGTCCAGTCCGCTTGGAGATGGCGATGAAAATGAATCTTGGGCCAGGACGGATCATATCCCTCCCAAAACGTGGTGGCTCCTTCCCGGATCATTCCACCCCAATATTTTTGAACAAATTGCAAACCTTGGTAGGTTCGTCCTAAATGGCCCAGGGCGAAAAGTACGAAATTATTGTAATAAGGCGAGGAGATCTGCCGCCAGGAAGCGCAATAAGGCCCGAGAATTCTTGCTTCAATGGCACGGCGTTGTGCGGCATCGGCCACGCCGGAATCAATGGCCATGGCATTGACCTGCCGTAAATTTGTATAGGTCCCGGCGGCATTTACCAGATGTTTCCGTGCGGCACGGATGATACGCGTGTCCCACTTTTCCCAATGGTGTGCCGCAGCGGTATCGCCCAGAGCGCGGAGTAAAAACACGGCTCTCCTTACAGCAAGGAACGTATATAGATCAGTTGCCGTATAAGACTGCGGCGTATTGCCATGTAACTTGCTGGCCCAATCGGTAAAGCACCAGTGGTTATGGCTGTTATCAAACAGGTCCTGGTTATTAAACGATTGTTGCATGTAAGCCAGCAGGGAAAGCAACAACACCCGCTGGGACCGCACATATCCCAGTGCCCCGGTATGTTTATAGAAGTCAGCCAATCCGCATATCCAGGCGCAGGAATAACCCGGAATTCCGTTGACATCGTTGGCGGGCAATGCGGAGGGAGGATTGCCTCCCTGGGCCTGGCTGCGCAGGCGGCGCATGGTTTGTTCCATGAGAAAGCGATCTAAAAACACGTTGTTGATCACTTCACCGGAAACCTGCAGGTCGCCCATCCACATGCGGCGATCGCGCTTGGGGGCGTCCCAGATATCTTCCTGCATGCACAGGTGCGTGGTATAGGCCCCGGTATACCAGATTTTTGTAAGCAAGGGGTTTGAACAGGAAAAGCTGCCGCGGTATACCACCGGATAATACTGAAAATTCAGACGCAGAAGATTGATATGAATGGGTCCCGGCCCTGTGAAGCTGATGGTGGCGTACCGAAAAGCGCTGTAGGGGGTTGCCGCTATTTTTCCGGCAATTAATTTCCTTTGATGATAGCCCTTCCAGGGCTGGTGCAATGCTTCGCCGCGAGATTCTCCGGTGCCAATGATCACGCTGCCGCCGGAGCCGCGCACCTGAATATCACCGGCAACTTCTTGTCCGAAGCTAAGCAGCAATTCCGGAGCAGCCCCGTTGTGCACTGCAGACACAACGAGATTAAGTTTATGAGATGGTGCCAACAAGGACATGCCCCGATAGCCCGGACGCAGCGTGGCCCTGTTCCCGGAATTCAACCGCTTAGCTACGCCGGCGAGGCCGTGAAACATATTCTGACCGTGCAGCACGGTGATTTGCTGGGGTTGAAAATACAAGTGCGAAAAATACGTAATCGGCCAGGGGACAAGCGCGTGGAACCAGGGGCTACCACCATAACGGCATTCAACGGTTGCACGGATTGCGGGCAACGCCCCCGGTATCGTTCGCCAGTTATTATTGTGCGGAGTCTGCATGAGCAACTTCCAGGTACCGTCGGTTTTGACCAACGTCTTTTTTCCGTTAACCAGCCAGAGAATAGCCCCGGCGGGGCCGCCATCATTGGTGGCGCGCAACGCAATAATATTGGTGCCGACACGCAGGTATTTTTGTACCGGCACGCGAACAACGTTTTTCCAGTTCATAGCGCCGTGATTGCGCCGGGCGATTCTATGACCGTTGATAAACACGGAAAAATAATTGTCCGCTGTGACATACAAAACCGGATGGGATGGGACAACCGCAAGTTTCAGATTTTTCCGAAGATAAATGCTCTGGTGAGCACTGACGGTAGAAGCCCAAATCCAATCCGGGGCCTTGGTTTGGGATTGTTTGATATCGGCCGGCAGCGGCAAGCCGTAGGATGGATCGATGGACGGCGCGTTGGCAACACTGCTGGAACTTGCGAAAACGACGCCATGCATGGCCAGCCCCAGCACAAGTGCCAGCATCCAATATGTGGTGCCAACTACGGGGCCGAGTGAAAGTTTTTTTCCGGCGTTTGACATTGTGAAGGTTCTCCAAATAAAACTGCAATTATCGACAGGGCATCGAAAAATACGGAACTCGGCCCAAAAACGTTCAGCTTTTCACGGGCCGGTAAATCGGGCGTGTCATTTTACCGCGCCAGGGATGCCGTAAAGTGATAGGCACCTGATCCAATGCGGTAAATGGCACGGCCACTGCTAAACTCCTTAAATTGAATCCATTGCCGATTAACAATTTTGTGACCGTTCAGCCGCACAGACTGAATCCCTGCGGAAGGAATTTCTACGGTGGCAAAGCTGTTGGCCGGGATTTTTACAAGCCAGTGAAACGTATGACCTGGCCCTATTTTCCAATTGCTGACAATTTTTCCGTAGGGGGAACGATGCCATACCCTGACCCAATTCAACCCATGAAGAAGCAGGGGACGCATGATGACATGATGGAATCCGGGATTGTGCGGATCGCTTTTAATCCCGCCAACATCCTCAAAAAGCCATGCGGCCATATCGCCGATGAGCATCAGATGATCCTGGGAATTCATGGCTGGATTGGCCGTATTGCCATTCCAGAGTTCCCATATCGTAGTGGCACCATGCCGGACCATATAACCCCAACTGGGATACGTGGTCTTATTGAGCATGTTCCATGCCACTTGGGCGTGCCCGATCTGCGTTAAGGTCCTGAAAAGCCATTGGCCGCCCACGATGCCCGAACCCACATGGCCATGCTGGACCACATTGATACGATACAAAAGCCTCCTGATAACATCCGCCCGCCGCAGAGGTGGTACAACGCCGGCGGCCAATGGCAAAATGCAGGATGTATCGGATCCATTACCATAATAATTTTTCTGCGTATTCCAGAGAGACCGGTTAATGCCGACTTTCATGTCAGCGGCTGCCTGTAACCAGCGATGTCGATCCGCAAAGTTATGTAAGAGTCCGGCATACCGCGCCATCAGCTTTAAATCCTGATATAACGTGACGCTGGCCAGGAGGGGACCGGGCGTGGACCGCTTCGGATCGCGGGAGTGAATGTGCAAAGGCGATCGGGCGGGAGAACACCAGTCACCGTAACTGTCCATGGATGTTGTGCCCTGATGGACGTATCCCAGCTCCAGCAACATCCATTTCTTTTCTGCGGGGTAATGGTCGCGGATGACAGAAAGTCCGCCAAATTGCCGGTAAAGGTTCGCCGGCAGGAAAAGAAAAGTACTGGGCCAGGTCACATCATTGTTATAAAACTGCCAATAAGGGGGATTAACATCGGAGATAGAACCGTTTTGCTTTTGTCCATCCTGCATGTCCCACAGCCACATGTCATAGAAGCGTTCATTATTGAAAGCGAAGGTCTCCCCGAGCGACTCTTCAGATCGATCTCCCATCCATCCCTGCCGCTCATCGCGTTGCGGACAATCCGACGGAATCGAACGATAATTATTTTGCGCACTCCACCGCCAATTATGCACAATCTCATTGACCAACTTATCCGAACATGCAAAGCCGCCGGTAATCGGCAGAGCATCATGCACCTCCTGCCCTTCCAACGTGGAAAGCGCAGGTGTGCCGGGATAGCCCGTCAGTTCAACAAATCTGAACCCATGGGTTGTAAAAACAGGATGCCAGGTGATGGGTCCGCTGCCGTTAAGAATCAGCGTGTCGGTTTGTTTGGCCGAGCGTAGATTCGCAACAAAAAGATGAATGCGTCCGTGTTTTTTCGAACTGAGATTAACTGTATATTTGCCATGGCGGGTGAGGCTCTCACCGTAGCGCAGGGTAATTTTGGTGCCGGCCGGAGCTTCGGGCGCGGTGATGCGGCACCAGCCGGCCATGTTTTGTCCCATGTCAAATATCCATTTACCCGGTGCCACTTCCAAAAGCTTTTTGGGGTGCAGAATCTGCGTCACCTGAATCGGCTGGGAAAATTGTGCTACCAGCCGACCGCCGGGAGATTTAAGCACGGTAGCCGGATGCCAGTTGACGGCGTTGAAGTTGGGGCGATTCCATCCGGGCATGCGCAGGCGAGCATCATAGACTTCGCCGTCATATTCGTTGTTGGCGCAAATTGGACCGCGGACCGTGGCTTTCCATCGATTGTTGCTGACCACCGATTGAATTGCACCGTTCGCAAGCCGGACATGCAATCGCAAAATCAGCCGCGGTGCACCGAAGCTGATTGTTGGCGCGGGCACATGAAGCCTGGGGGCATAGAATCGGCCATCGCCAAGAATAACGCCAACGGTATTTTTACCCTGTTGCAGAAATTTCGTCACATTATACGCTCGGTAGTAGCAACGCCGTGGATACCAACTCAGGGCCGGGGATAATTGATCTTTGCTGATGCGGCGGCCGTTGATAAAAAGTTGACTCCATCCCAGTCCGCTAAAATACACAACCGCCCTTCTTGCCGGTTGCTTTAACGTGAAGTCCCGGCGCAGATAGCGCGCCGGCAGGCTGCGTTGATAAGCCGGCGCACTGGTGCCCCACGGGGCCATTCCATAAGTCCCAAGCACCATGGCTGGTTTCCAGGGGCCACCTGAAGTTCGGGAAGCATTCCAGCCGGAATTGGTTTGTATATTTACCTTTCGGCCGCCCGAAAGCACAAAATGAAAATGTCCAACCAAACCGGCCGGGTTGGCGGATGTGCCGGTATTTTCTGCGGTAACATATATCACATTACGACCCGGATGAAAAAATCCAGCGGCGTTCGCCATATAAATGTGGTTAAAATTATCTCCATGCATTGCCTGACGGCCATTGATGCGCAGGGTGAACGCGTTATCCGCGGTCATGGCCACCGTGGCATTTTGGAGCCCAATATTGCGGGGGATATTAATGACGCGGCGAAAATATCGTGTTCCAACAGGTGCAGATTGGGCGGGTTGACCTTCCGGGTACCATATCCATTGATCGTGCGTTAAGTTATGTGTGCTGGAATTGCGTTGCAGTGGCACGCCGATCCACTGAGCCTGATGCCACCGACTCGTCGTTAAAAGCCCTTCCGCCCACCGGCCCATTTTACTCCATGGACTTTTTTCGCCCGTCCGGTTCCATGCCCGGACCTTCCAATAGCAGCGCTGACGCGATATTAATGAGGATCCCTCATAGCGTATATTAATGCACTGGCCGTTCCTTATTTTACCTGAGTTCCACAGGTTGCCCCTATTCTGCGACAACAGTTTGGGAGTTGAAGCCACAAGAATTTGATAGGCGCGTTGTATCTGGCCATGACCCTTCCATGGCAATTTCCAACTGAATTGCGGGCGTCGGGAATTAATGGCCGCAGGGTCGGATCGGAGTTGTAGTTGCAGGTCAATTGGCGCAGCAACAGTCTGATTGATCGCCACGGACAGGCCTTTTGCGGAACCATCAACAAGGCCCGCAGGAATCATTGCCAACAGGGAAAAGGCAATAAACCCCAAACCGATCGTAATTTTCATGGTGGCTTTTTCCCATCAAACACTTTTAGCGCGGCCACTGGAGATCCTACGGACGAATTTGCCTGAAATTAATACGATGAATTCACCGGATAGCTCACAAATTTATTCACTTCAGAAGCCGGTCCGAGTCATCGCCGGCTTGGCTCAAAGCGTATCCCAACTCTGTCATGGCTCTCAAAAACAATAATTTTGCCGCCGGAAAAATTTGCGAAGGCCTGCAACCGCTCCGACTGTTTTGCTGAGGAATATGCGAGCATCAGCAACCACGCCATGAACAGTGAAGCAACTAAAAAAAGTCGATGGAGGAACACAGGTGCTCCTCCATCGACATATTGTTCGGCAACAGGCCAACAGGAAAATCTGTCGCTTATTAAGCCCGGCGCAACCGACGCGGATTCAGCAGCAACAGGCCACCGGCACACGCTGAAAGAAGCAACATCCAGGATGCCGGTTCAGGAACGGCAGAAGAGTTGATCGGATCAATTACGACACCGGAGATATCCACAGCCGAGTCAAAGGTAGCAGGGCTGCTATTGGTGAAGGAAAGCATTTCTGAGGTCGCGGAAGCGGTGAACCCAAAGAGCTGCAGTTTAAAAAAGTTGGGAACCATGACCGTGCCCGGGGCGGTGTTGGTGCCGTTGCTCACTAAGGAACCATCAGTCTGTGAGCCGTTGGTGACGCTTGCAGTTAGGGCCTGTGCCGTCAGGTCGGCGGAAGTAACGGTGGAACTAGGGTCGTACCTCGAGGCGGCGAGGTAACTTACGGAATATGCCTGGCCCACGGTCAAGCCGCCAATTTGCTGGAACAATCCGGTTCCAGCCCCTTGCATGAATGCGAATACGAAATTTTGTGGCTGGAACGCGGCCGGGGAACCATTGCCACCTTGGCTAAGGAGGTTTATCCCAGTGTTATCGGTGGTGGTGGCGTAGCCGACAGTTGTTGTCCAGTCCGTAATAGCGGACGCATTGCCCGTTCCACCGGTATACCCTGGAAAGGTTTGGAAATTGGCGGCATTGGCTGTGAAATCACCATTGGCCACAAGATTGGTGGTGGTGGTAGCAGATGCCGAATTGACGCCCAGCATGGCTGTCAGGGCCGTGGTGGCCAGGGCCGCCACGAATGTGCCTTTACGAGAAGAAATCGACGCGTACATAGTTGTACTCCTAAAAAATCCCTCCGCTCGGCTCGCGGTCAAATCAACATGATTCAACATCAGACAAGCCACGGTCGGAAACCTAGATTGTTTGCACTGACGCACCGCAATTTGCAATAGCGGATTTACCGCCACGGTGCGCAGAGTTCACATTGCCGATTACCGGTAAAAATCCGGCGCGACAAAGAGACGATAGCCTGGCGTTAAATCGCCCAGTGGCTTCCACGCCACCGAACCATCGTTATATCCAATATTCATTCCATCAGGGCCAGCGGCATTGTGAAAATGGTTGCTGTTGAAGCCCGATGCAAACAAGTTGTCATCCCACGATCCGGCCCATCCGGTGACCATATCCGTAATCAGAATCGAATTTCCGCTATCAATCGGCGATTGGCAATATAGGCCGTCCGCGGGGTTGGCCTCGTCAAAGGCCGGAACAATCTTCCCGGTAATTGGGTCCGCCCAAGTGGCATAACGATTCCCATTCGGCGTATTGTAGTAGGGGTTTGAGCTATTATAGCCCGTCCATACCCCATTCTGCCGTTTGTACCAGTAGCAGTACGTAGAGTAAACATTGTACCAGTCGCCCTGCGTCATGGATTGCGTCTGCATTTTTTCGGGCCAGTTTGTCGCAAAACCAGGACCATTTTGCTGGATTTCATATTTATAGGTGTCAGGAAGGTATCCCGGGGGTGTTGCAGACTTAAGGCTGTTGAGCGTAGGTGCCGAATCGGGGCAATATATGAACGCGGGATTGTTCAAAATCCCATCCGTATACAGGGCGGTCACACCCCAAGCCAAGCTGACGTTCCCAGTAAGGCCTGGATACGTCCCTAAACCACCCACGGGCCAATTTAGCTGAAAATCTAATGGGTATTGTCCACGGTTGCTTTGCGCGTATTCGAAGCAGCCTTGCACCAAACTGCGGATATTGGACGCACAAACGGTCTGCAAGGCGAGGATTCTGGCTTTGGCCAAGGCCGGCAGCAAAAGAGCAATAAGCAAGGCGATGATTGAGATCACCACCAGGAGTTCAATGAGTGTAAAGCCGGAATGCTTACCTCTCCGAGAAAAACTTTTGCAGTGCGTTTTCATTATGGTTGTCTCCTCAATTTTTCCGGCGGTGGGCAAGAGCTTCTCTTTGCCATCCGACCGTCATGCGAAAGAGCCACCTCATACGGAGCAATTATTTTCCCTTGTCGAGCACTTAGCCTGCCGAAAGAATCCGTATTCGTTGACATGATTTAGTATACTCCACAGATTTGAGATTGCAAGATAAAAATATCATTTTTCTTAAAGGTTTTGTTACAAGACCATTACTACTGTGTTTTATTGATATATTTAGCCATTTTACCGAAAGGAATCACGCAGATTTTCCCGCGAGAGCAACAGATATCAACGAGAATTTCACGTTTTAGTGAATAGTTAATATATTATATTGACGGTCGAGGATAATGCCCTGCCGACTGAATATGCAGTATTTTCAAGGCGAATGAACGGGTTGTACATTCCAAAATCCGATGGGATCACTGCGGAAGTAGGAGTGCCGGGGGCCGGGTTTTAGGATGTTGCCGGGCTTACCGTTGAGCGTTACCGAGGGAATAACCGTAATGCAAATAAAAAGTTGATGGGGACGCAAAGCATCCCTCATCAACTCATGGATCGCATATATGCGGACCGAAGTCCTGTTGTTTATTACGCGCGCCGCAGCCGACGCGGATTCAGCAGCAACAGGCCGCCGGCACACGCGGAAACAAACAGCATCCAGGATGCGGGTTCGGGCACGGGAGCTGTGCTGATCGGATCAATGACCACACTGCCGACATCCACAGCTGTGTCCAGAGTCGCGGGACTGGAATTCAGAAAGGTTAACTTTTCGGTACTGGCTGAAGCCGTGAATCCGAAAAGCTGCTCGGTAAACCAGATGTTGCTCATATTGGTGGTATCGGAGCTAACCAGAGTACCGTCCACTTGACTGCCGTTGGTAATGGATGCGGTTAATTGTTCCGGGTTATCATTCGTGCGGCCCTGGCTATTTCTGCCGGCTGCCGCATAACTGACACTGTAAGCCTGTCCCACGGTAAGGCCGCCGACAGCTTGGGAAATACTGGTGCCCGCTCCCTGCAGAAATGCAAATACATAACTCCCCGGCCCGAAGGGTGCCGTTCCACCCGTGCTTGCGGGAGCAAAATTAACGCCCGTACCAACGGTGGGAGCGCCTGATGTGCCGTTAACAGAAGTCCAGTCTGTAATGGAAGGCGGGTTGGGTGGATCAATCCCGGTTCCCCCGACGTAGTATGGATAATTAACAAAGCCGGCGGCGTTCGCTGTGAAATCCCCGTTCGCCACGAGATTTGTCACGGTGGCAGATGCTGAACCAACACCGAGCATGATGGGCAAGGCCGCGGTGGCTAATGCCGCCACGAATAGGCCTTTACGAGAATGAGTTAACGTGTACATATCTGTACTCCTTATAAATCCCTCCGCTTGGCCCGCGGTCAAATCAACATGATTTAACATCAAGCAAGCCGCGGTCGGAAACCTCGAATCTTTGCAATGGCGAGCCGTGATTTTCAACGGCGGACTTTCCACACTTGCGCGGAGCCTCGACGACTGGCCCCTGGAAAACATCCGGATGGACTAGCATTTGCGTGCCAAGCTCCATAGCAGCAAACGGCTTCCACTTTAACGAATTAACATTATAACCGATATTCATGCCAATCGAGTGCCATCCGAACCGGTTTGTCTGGGAAAGGCTTGTAGTAGCATTCATTGACCCGGTGCTGTCGGTCCATGAGGCATTTCATCCGGCTACCAAATCAGTGATAAGAATAGCCGTTCCGGCATTGCCAAGGCCGATAAAATGGGCTGCACTATGCGATACGGTGCAGTTCCGAAGTCCAATGCGTGTGCGGCGGGAACAAATTCAACATGGCTGCGGACATTTTCACGCCCGCAAAGCGGCATTATATTGTTGCGATAGCAGAGCCAAAACCGTGGCCACTTGCTGATCTACTTGTTCTGACCGCAGGGTGGATGCGGGATCGCGGAATAGTAAGGCCAGGGTAACACTTTTTTTGCCTGAACCAATCTGCGCGTTGCGGAAGGTGCCGACAAATTCGATATCATGCAAAAATGGCACCTTGCCGGTGTAAATAGCGGAGGAAATATCACTCCAGCGAACCGTGTTAGCTACGACAATGGATAAGTCGCGCCGCATGGCCGGGAAGCGCGGCAAGGGCAAAGCTCGGCGAATTGGATTAAATGCGGTGATCAATTTTTCCAAATCCAATTCCGCGGCCGCAACATCATGACGGAGATCATAAAATTTCACCACGTCCGGGGCGATCATGCCGATGGACCCAATAGCACATGGCGTCTGATCCAAAGACATGACACAGCGGCCACTGACGCCGGAAGCCAGGCCGGGAGCGTTAGCCGGTTCAACACTCATTTGCGCTGCAGGATTAACTGCTTTTAAAAGTTCCCGAACCGTGCCGAGAACCAAAGGTAAATCATCGGCGATTAGCGCCAGATGTCGCTGTTCAATCGGGGCGTCCTGTTCGGAAGACGCGGGCTGAAATACACTGCAATATTCAAAGAGCCGGGCGTTGGGGGTGCCGTTATTCTGGTTGAGCGCTTTGGCCCGCAACAGACCAGGCAAGATAGATGGGCGCAAAGCATTTTCCGCTTTGCGCACCAGTTCGCTAACCTGAACCGGTGCGGCGTTCTCCGGCAAAAACTGACGGGCCTGGGTCTGGTCAACAAAGCTATGCGTAATGGCTTCGGAGAATCCGCAGGCGCGCAAGGTGTTACAAATAGCGGCAATCGCTGCGGCCCGATGGTCTGTGGGCGCAACGCGATGCGAAATAGTGTCATGAACCGGTATTTTCGCGTAAAGCCAAAGACGCGCTACTTCCTCAATTAAAT
Organism: Planctomycetota bacterium; assembly: GCA_021805985.1. Lineage (GTDB taxonomy): Bacteria > Planctomycetota > Phycisphaerae > WQYP01 > WQYP01 > JAMDCX01. Next base: position 11,772 of record JAJZDN010000005.1, read on the forward strand.
CTATTTCGCGGGTAATGTCCGACCGGAAACTCGGCACCGAACAACTGATCACCTCCCCTTTGAGTTCCGGCGAAAATTCCAGGCGACTGAGAATATCCAGCACATCATCCAAGGGCACCTGCACACCAAGAATTCTGGCAATGCGCCCATGGCGCAACGTAACGGGCAGCGGCGCGGTATTAACTTTGCCCGCTGAAACGATGCCGGGGGCTAGCTCTCCGCCGGCAACCTCCAGGATGAGTGCGGCCGCACGGCGCGATGCATAATCCGCCATGGCCGGGTCAATGCCACGTTCAAAGCGGAAAGAAGAATCACTCGATAGCGCCAGGGATCGGGCAGTGCTGCGAACAGACAACGGATTAAATCGGGCGGATTCCAGAACAATATCCACCGTCGCCGACGTTACTTCGCTGGACTGCCCCCCCATTACTCCGGCGATTGCCAGCGGCCCGACGGTATCGCCAATAACCATCATGGTAGAATTAAGACTGTAGGTGCGACCGTCGATGGCAGTGATGGTTTCACCATCGGCGGGTGTATCGATGTAAATGCGCTGATCATTAATTTTTGCCGCGTCAAAGGCATGCAGGGGCTGGCCGGTTTCCATGAGGACAAAATTGGTGACATCCACCACATTATTGACACTGCGCAGGCCGATGGATTCCAACGCATCGCGCAGCCACTGCGGCGACGGTCCGACTTTTACATTGCGAAGCAAACGGGCACAATAATAGGAACACATATCCGGCACGAGAATTTTTACCGCCAGCGCATTGGCCGCCGGCTCGCCGGACTCAACAAGCTGGACCTCTGGAGCGGTAAATGTGAGTTTGAACAGGGCGGCCAATTCGCGCGCCAGGCCCATATGGCTTAAACAGTCGGTGCGGTTGCTGGTAACTTCCACATCCAGCACATCGGATCCGTGGCTGTGATACACATTTTCCACGACCAATCCGGCGTGAATCAGAGCTTCCTGCGCGGCGGCGGCGGAGGGCACGGAATTGAGATACCGGGAAATCCAGTTCAGAGCAATTTTCATGAGGCATCCCAGGCGCGGTTAAGAAGACTGACGGGAAATCACCGGATAGTTGGAGCGTTCGCCCAAGCCGGTCACGGGGTAATCCTTACGTAATGGATTGGATTGAAAGCTGTCCCAGGTCAGAATACGGCGCAGGTCCGGATGACCGGTAAAGGTGATTCCAAACATATCAAAGGCCTCCCGCTCCAACCATTCGGCACCGGCATACAAGGGTACCAGAGACGCAATGACCAATTCATTTTCATCAACGAAGACGCGAATGATCAGGCGGGGCGTGCATTTTTCCACGCTGTTAAACACATAGACCAGGCCGAAGCGGGGTTTGTCCCAGCCTGGGTAATTGAGGTAATCCACGCAGGTAATATCCGCCAGCATGTCATAGCGCAGAGCCGGATCGTCGCGTAAAAAAGTGACCACAGCGATGAGCTGATCGCGCGGAACGGAAATCTGTACCTGGCCGTGAAAGCTTGCGCCTTTCAGGCCCAGAGCGGGGAATTTTTCCTTCAACCGGACCGCTGCCGGATGATCAACTGCCATAATATTTAACTCCGAGAGTTCATACCAACACCTATAAACCATGGAGTATAGCGGCGGCTGGGCGGTTTATCCAACCAGTGAAATCCGGCGGGAAGCGCGAAGGGAACGATGCGGCACTTCTCTGGCCTGTCTATGTGACCAACCGGCGGCGGATTTGTTGTAACGCACGCGTCTTGCCTGCATCAGGAACGCGACAAAGCAGGCGGAACGCCTGCGGTACCTTGCCGTCCATGGCGGTGCAACCCGGTATCGGTGGCGGCGGTTAAAGCTGGTACACTTTCGCGGCGGTATTTCCTAAGATTTGATCCTGCTCGGCCACTGAAAGCGGTGCGACAAAATCATGAATTGTCCGGACCCACTGGGCGTATGAAACCGCCAGAAGGCAAACCGGCCAATCTGATCCGAACATCAGCCGCGCAGGGCTAAAGGCGTTGAGCACCGTTTCCAGATAGGGCTGAATATCGGCCGGCGTCCAACGACGATGATCCGCCTCTGTGATCACCCCGGAAAGCTTGCAAAACACATTGGGACGTTTAGCTAACTCTGTGATGAGTCTATCCCATGGCTCTATTACACGGTCTTTGATGCGCGGTTTAGCAATGTGATCCAGAACAAATAGTTGATTGGGATGCTGATCGACAAACCGGATAGTTTGCGGAAGATGCTTCTCAAAAATCAGAATGTCATAAACCAGATTGAACTTCTGTAAAAGCTGTATGCCACAGTTAAACTCCGTGCCCAGCATGTAAGCGTCATCCGGTTCATCCTGCAAAACATGCCGCACGGCCTTGAGCTTGGGTTGCGCGCTCCAGCGTTCAAGTTCTGGCTGGATATTATTGGCACTCAGGGGCAGCCAGCCGACAACGCCCTTTATAAATTCATGCTGGTTCGCCAATTCCAAAAGCCAGCGGGTTTCTTCGACGGTTTGTCGGGCTTGCACGGCCAGAGCACCCTGAATTCCGGCACCGCGCATCTCCTGCTGCAGATCTTCCGGCAGAAAATCCCGCCGCAGGACGGCCATATCCGCATTAATCCATGCGTATTGGTCGGGGCTATAGCGCCAGAAGTGATGGTGAGCATCAACTTTCAAAGTTATTCTCCGCAGGAGCATTCGATATTTTTGCATATTCAGGATTTGTGCGGTTTCGCCGGCCCGAGAAACGGTGTCAGCGGTGCCATATCGGGGTGCGGGCGGGCACCTTGTTCAATAAGATGTTCGACGGCTATTTTTGCCAGGGTGCGCGAAATACGATCCCATTTTGTTTTTGGATTATTTAGAAATCGGTGGTAATGCCGCAGGGAGTCATAAAGCGTGCGGTCGCGCAGAATTCCCCAGGGCAACGCCGAGCCAGCGTCGTGGAGTAATTTGGCTACCGCAAAATCCGCGTGGGGATTTTGCGGTGCCGCAGCCAAAAGGCTTTGAATTTGCGCTGGCACGCTTTTGGGCCAGCGATGAACAATCTGTTGGCGTACCAACGGCTCGTTTTGAATTACTAACGCATAAAGATATATAGGTGTTGCTGCGGCGATATGGCCTTGAAGCAATCGATGATACTGCTGATCCAGATAATCCATCATGGTAACGCTTTGACTGGTCAATGCCCGTGTATTGCTGATCTGCCCCATGAGTACCGGATTTCGCCGCACCGGCAGTGTTTCTTCAATAACCAACAGGCGGACCGTGCGGGCGGCGGCGGCCACCTGGGCATCCCGCAGGAGTTGCAAGGTTAACTGCACATCGGCACGCTCCGCCAGCGCGGCAAAATGTTCGCGATCCTGTGGGGGCGTAGCGCCCAGATATGCCAGAAGCTGGCTCATCGTCCAAATGGGGCCGAGTTCGACGATATTATCTGGGGCAACACGCGTCATATAATCGGCCAGCGCCTGCTGAGCCACAGGTGATCCCAGGCGGGATTGATAAGTTAAGGCAAAGGCTTTTATATCCAGCAGGCGGCCCAGACCGGGATGGCGTGTCTTTTTTGCTGCACTTAATAAGGTATGGGCGGCCGCAATCTTATCCAGCACCCGATGACGCATCGCCGAGAGTATCTGCGGAGCATAGTTTTTTTCATACCGCCGCCAGTCACTGGCGGAATAAAGCGGTTTGAAACGCCCCGGCGCGATGGATGGTACAGTCTCATTAAGCGTTAAATCCGGCCACAGGTCTGGCACGGCAATAGCTGGTGGCAGCAATGGGTTATCCGCAAGGGAATCACCGGAACCAGTCGCTGGCGCCGGTGCCGCAAAAGCAGAAATGGTCCCGGCCCAGCCGAAGCAGGCCAGTATCATGAAAACGCTCACGCGATGACAATATCTCATAGAGTCCTGATATTCGCACCAGCCAGACAATCCACTGTTATTATGCGACTGCCGACACGGATAGCAAGGGAACATAAAAATCAGTCTGTTCAGTATGGCCAGCAAGTTCAGTATTGGGCAGTAAATTCAATACCGTAAGGCGCGTCCCGGGGCACCGAGGTATTAGGCGATGGTGTCAGCAGAATGTGTTTGGTGCCCCGGGTCCGACATTGTACAATGTATTCGAGAGTTGTTTTTCAGGAAAAGACTATGACGGTTGATGAAATTGTTAAGCAGCACGTGGAGGCATCGCAGAAGTTTCGGAAGTCGATCAAACGATCGCCGGAGAAAGCCCGAAAATTTCTGATAAGCGCGGGTATTCTGAACAAGAAAGGCACACGGCTGGCCAAGGTTTATCGCTGAATTATGTCGTCAACGCTCCCCTCATTTGTTCTCGGTTACCACGGATGCGATAGATCCGTGGCCGAGGCCATATTTTCTGGTTCATCTGCACACCTACTTTCAAGCCAAAATGAATACGACTGGCTGGGCCATGGGATATATTTCTGGGAGAACAGCCCGCAGCGGGCACTGAATTACGTTCGACAGCAAATTTCCCGAAGAGCGCGGAAGTCACAAATCCATGAGCCTGCTATCGTTGGGGCAGTAATCGATTTGGGGAATTGCCTTAATCTGCTTGACGCGCATTACAGCCGGGTCGTTCGAGCCGGCTTCACGGATTTACAGGATTCAATTCGAAGTTCTGGCGGGTCCATGCCCGTCAATCGGACGCCTCCGGGTGGCAATGAAGTCTTGATTCGGGCCTTGGATTGTGCGGTCGTTAACATCATTCATGCAAGGCGTAAGGAAGACAACCTCCAACCGTTTGATTCCGTTCGCGCGGCGTTTATCGAGGGAGAGCCGATCTACGAAGGCGGGGGCTTTTATGAAAAAACGCACATCCAAGTATGCGTACGCGAAACAGGAAAAATCAAGGGCTACTTCCGGCCAATTGTCGATGCTTCCAGTTGAGCGCGGAGGAACAAGAGGAAGTCGTCGCTTCTGCGGGAGCGCTTCCACGCGGCGGCCAGCGACAGCAGATCCTGCGGGGCATCCGTGACGTGGCTGCGCCGCGAACGGTGGCCTCGGGGTCAAGTGAATTTTGCCCATCGGGCGGCCAGGGTGGGCAGGACAATGAGATTCAGGAGCGTCGAGGTAAACAGGCCGCCGACGATTACCTGCGCCAGCGGCCCCTCAATTTCACGGCCCGGTGCACCGGAACCCAGGGCCAGAGGCAATAGCCCCAGGGCTGCGACCAGAGCTGTCATCAATATTGCGGGCAGTCGATCGACGGCTCCTTCCATGGCGGTTTCCACATTCCACGTTCTACCCTCACGGGCCACGAGATGCTGGTAATGTGACATGAGCATAATGGAGTTCCGCAGGGTAATGCCAAAAAGGGTGATAAACCCGACCAGCGCTCCCAGGGATAATACGCCCCCACCGATCCAGGCCGCCACAACTCCCCCCACCAGTGCCATGGGAAGATTCATTAACAGCAGCAGCACGTTCTGCACATTTCTAAGCACCACAAAAAGCAGCAGCAAAATACCCACCAATGCTATGGCGGAATGCACCAGTAAATCATGCTGCGCCTGCGCCGCCGCCTCGGCTGAACCCGTGAAGTTTACCACCACGCCCGCAGGCAGATGAAGCTTGCTGACCGCCTGTCGGGCCGACTTAACATAGCTTCCGGCGGTCACACTTTTGAGATGGACGTTGATGGTCTGGGCTCTCTGGCCATTAATATGGGAAACGCTGTAAAAACCGCGACCTTCATAAACATGTGCAAGCTCTGACAGGGGAATCCATGTGCCGCCCGGCGTGCGAATCGGAAGTTGACGGATCGTGGAAATACGCTTGGCCGATTGCGGCGTCATGGTGACAACCACGGGCCAGGCTCGCGTACCATGATAAATGTGCCCCACCGTGCGGCCACGCATCAGCATGTGAACGCGGGCCAGAACGGCCAGGGGCGATAACCCCCACCGCTGGAGTTGCCTGCGGCGCAGACGCAACTGAACTTCCGGCGCGTTCAATGCAGTCTGCGGAGCCACGCTGCGGGTGCCGGGAATCTTCTTAAGACGCGCGGTAATCAGGGCAGAGGCTTTTTCAAGTGCGGCAAAGTTATTACCAATTACCTGCACAGCGACCGGTGCGCCTGAACCGGAGATGGTTTCGTTGATGCGTTCGGACAAGACTGTATTGTAATACAGCAATACGCCGGGAAATTTCTTTATGAGCTGCGCCATGTCCGCACGAAATTTTTGGGCCTGCCCTGCGGTAAGGGACTTCAAGCGAATAAAATATGCACTGTACTGCGGTCCGCGCACGTCCCCGGCAAGCGCAGGCTTGCCGGCCCGCTGCTCAACCTCCAAAATATAGGGAATCTTACGCAGATCCGCGGTAACACGGTTTCCAACGGCAATGGATTGGGCCAGCGAAGATCCCGACACCAACACCAGATGCACCACGTAATTGCGCTCGTTGAGGCGCGGAAGAAATTCTGTCTTAAATAGCGGCACCAATGCCAATCCCGCCAGCGTAACCACTGCCGCCAGCACAATGACCGCGATCCGCCAACTTTCCACAAAAGCCAGAAACCGCCGATAGGCCGCTTTAATATGGCTGGTCAGCCAAGCGTCATGGCGGCTTACCGCCACCTGTGGCAGCAAGGTCATACAAAGTGCCGGCGTAAGCGTCAGAGCCAGTATCAGCGAGGATATCACAGCCACGATATACGCCACGGCCAGCGGTGCAAAGAACCGCCCCGCCAGGCCGCCCAGACCAAAAATTGGCAAAAATACAAGGATAACCGCAAATGTGGCAAACACGACCGCACTGCGCACTTCCAGAGATGCATGCAGCACTACGCCCAGCGCCCTGCGCGGCGTCCCCGCCAGAGCGTTGATGCGAAGGCGGCGCGTGATATTTTCCACGTCAATAACGGCATCATCCACCACTTCACCAATAGCCACCGCCAAGCCGCCCATGGTCATGGTGTTGATCGTATCACCAAGATGAATGAGAACCGCAATGGCCGCCAGGAGGGACAACGGTATCGCCAGGCATGAAATAACGCTGGTGCGCCAATCGCCCAGAAACAGCACCAGCACCAGAATGACCAGCCCCGCACCAATCAGTAATGAATCGATGAGATTATGCAAGGCTACAGTGATGATGTCCGAAGACTGAAGTATTTTTCCATGCAATACAATTCCCTGTTGTGCCAGCACGGGCTTCAGCGATATCAAGGCTTTCTTTATACCGGCGGTGACCTGTAGAAGATTTGATCCATACGCCTGCGCTATATTCAGCAATACGCCCGGCTTTCCCATAATGGAACACGCCCCTACCTGCGGCAAATGACTCAGGCGGATATGGGCCACATCGGCCAGCGTGATCACATGACTGCCGTGTACAGCAACCGCTGTTTCACCCAGTTGTTTTATGGATTTGATTTGTCCATGGGCGCGCAAGGTCATGGCCTGATTGGGCGTGATAATAAATCCGGCACCCACCAATCCCGTGGCCCCGCGGGCCGCGGCAAGTACTTGCTGAACCGTTAAATGATATTGAATCAGTCGTCCAGGGATTAATTCAATGCGGTAGTCCTTTTGCAGGCCCCCATATATGGCTATCTCGGATACACCATTTACCGACAATAGTCGCGGTTGCATAACCCAGTCAGCAACGGTGCGCAACCGGCGGATGTCATTGGTTTTACTGGTGATTCCCACCACCATAACCCACCGGATAGAACTGCTTAAGGGCATGAGTACGGGCGTATGCACAGCAGGCGGCAAGGCACCGGCCACCTGCGAAAGGCGCTGGGAAACGGCTTGTTCATCGCGGTAGATATTCGAAGCATTGGGAAAGATCAGTTTTATAATGGATATTCCCTGCAGCGAATTGGAAAATGTTTTTTTCGCTCCCACGCCGCCTGCCAGTGCCTGTTCAATAGGCGTGGTGACAAGTTTTTCCACCTGACGGGGGCTGAAGCCCGGAGCCAGGGTCTTAATTTTTAATTGCGGCCGAATGAAATTGGGATAAACATCATAGCGCGCCCGGGTAATGGAATAGACGCCATACGCCATGAGTATGCACGCCAGCGCGATGATGATGCCGCGAAAGTGCAGCGCAAAATTTACAATTCGTTTAAGCATCACAATTCCATCAATGAAGCGTTATGCCGCCATTAACCCGCTTTTTTGAGCATAGAACTTAGTTGCATCGACAGCAGCAACTGAGCACCTTGAGAAACAACACGCGCTGCACGCAGGGATAGATCGTTAATTGCGTAGCCGTCCGGGACAGCCTGCGGGTCCATCAATTCTCGCATTGCAAATACCCCCCCGCCGCGGGCAATATACATCCAGCGTTCTCCCTGCCACCAGATTACCGCGGAGCGCGGAATGACGACCATGGCAACCGCTTTGGCCTTTTTTGGAACCTTCGCGGTAATGGCCATGCCGGGCCGCAACGCACCGGCATTATTGATGAGGTACAGCAGGGAAAGTCCGCGGGTCTGCCGGTCCGCTTTGGGACCGAGAGTCACAGGCTTGGCCGCAAGCCAATGGGTGTGGCCTAACGCCTGCACATGCACGGCCGCGCCCAGCGCCACAGTTCCCGAATCGGTTGCGGGCAACGCTACAGCGGCTAACAGCATGTGAAAATCTTCAATTTTCAGCAGCGGTTGATCAGCCGCCACCGCTTGGCCGGGATGCGCAAGAATATCCGTTACAGTTCCATTATGGAGAAACGGAAGCGGCAGGAACCCACCGGATTTGGTTTTCAACTGCTTAGATATGGCAGCGATACTTTGCACATCCGCCCGCACGCGCGCATCCGCCGCTGCCATCGCGGCCTGTGCTGTCTGCACCTGTTCCAGGGAGACTGCGTTGTTCTGACCGTATAAGGTTTTTGCTCGGCTGAAGGCGGCTGTGGCAGTTGACTGTGTCACCTTGGCCGCGGTTAAATCTGCCTTTACTTTGGTCAACTCCAGCGCCAGGGTGATTTGCAGCGACGTGGAAACCATAGGTTGAATTCGGGCCATGCTGCTGCCCCGGACAACCGCGGTTCCCAACTGCGGCCACCGCTTTCTGGGCATATTCAGTACGACGCCGGCTAAGGGGGATGAAACGGTCCATACACTGTCCGGGTTTTTACGCAGTTCTCCGTAAAGGGTTAACATGGGGTGAATCTTTTGCGTCTTGAGGGCCACGCTTTGAATATTAAGCGCCCTTTCCTGTGCGACCGTGAGGTGGATGATATTGGAACGCGACGGTGCCGCAGCGACGGTGCCGGCAGTGGCCGCCACGATGCTTCCTGCAAGTAAAATTGCCCCGGCCAGTATGGTTCCGCAGGGTGGCCCGTACCGACCACAATCAGGTGCGGCGGTTCTGCGACTCCATTGGATATTCCACCACCGGCAAGGCCCGTGGCTAATTATTGCGATCATGGGTAAATTCCTTTCGGCATTTTTGGCGTATCTCCCAGCGGTGCTTCGAGAAGGTCTTCCAGATTTCCCAGTGCAACAACTGCGGAAATGCGCGACTGGAGCGCCGCCTGCGCGAAGGTGTTCAAGGCTAACTGCGATTCCGCAAGTCCCAGGCGACTTTGTGCACCGGCTTTAAAGGCGCTGCGCGTGGCACGCAACTGCGTGCGGGCCTGAATTTCAATGGCATGGGCCGCACGCAATTGTCGCAACGCAGATCGGTATTGTGATAAGGCCGCGCGAATCTGTGTGATAACCGTCGTCTGTTTTTGTTCCAGTTCGGCAGCGATCACCAGGCGATGGGCATTGGCGGCGGCAATGGCACCCTGATTCTGATTGAAGATCGGCAAGGCCATGGCAAAGCCCAGGGTAAATTTATTGGCGCCCTGATCGAACCTGTACCCCGGCCCAAGGTCAATATTCGGATATTGCCGAGCCACTTGCAATTTTAACGCCGCCTCGGCCGCCTGATATTGCGCCAGCAAAGATTGAATATCCATCCGATTTATCAGCGCCGCTCGGCTTAATTGTTTCATGTTCAACGTATGCACCGGCGGAGTTTTTGTTAGTTTGGCGTACGCGAAGCGTATATGGGTTAAGGCCGCCACCGGCACGGATAGCGCGGCCGCCAGTTGCATTCGCCGCTGTCGGGCCTGCCCCTGCGCCGCCACCAGAGCTAATTCCGACTCATGTGCCTGAATTTCCACCGTGGTATACACGGGCCGCGAAATGCCACCGGCTTGAAAACGGGATTGAATTAATCGCAGAATCATCGCGGTGGTGCGGACCTCTTGCCGCAGCAATTGCAGCCGCTTATTTGCAAAGGCATCCTGGATCAGCGCCCGCCGGATTGTCTGTCGCACGTTCCAGGCAATTTGCCCCAGATCATATCTGCCGGCCTGGGTTAAGGCCTTTGCCTGAGCCATACGGTCTTCGCGCCGCCCAGCGGTTTCAATAGGAATATTAAAATTAAATCCCAGTATCCAGGGGTTTATGCCCGGCCCGGCTTTGGCCGCATAAGTTGGTGAGAATGCCACAGTCGGATTCGGCGATTGAGACGCGGTAATCATATTGGCCGTATCAACTTTAAGTTGCGCCAATTGCACCCGCAGCGCCGGGCTGTAATACCATCCTGCAGCCACCAACGTGCTTAAATTTTGCACCTGCGGAAAGCCTGGATGAGGTTTGATAGGTTGCCGGGCGATGAAAGTTTTTAATTTTTCATTCGTCAGGGTGCGTGCGTGAAACTGCGTTTCAAAAGCCGCCGGCTTTAATGGCTTGGCCTGATAGGTTGCGCATCCGGCGGGAATCAGCCCCATCATGCCAAGAGCCAGGAACGCCCTGGCCATGGGGAATACAGCTAACATTGTCCGAGATCTCATCACCAGCGGAATTTAGTGATAATCTATTGCCCTGTCAAACGCCGCACGATTGTTGGTTTGGCGTTTGGGCCCGGTTTGGCCTTTGGCCGCGGTTCGGCCCCGGTTCTTGAAATTCTATTCTCAATGACTTGCCATCTAAGCGTGTTTAGATAAGGAAGGATGCCCATGCGACCGGCCGTGGTGCTCGACAGTAAGCGACTCGCCGTGCGCGAACCCGTTAGTCGGTTTCACACGGCGAACCCGCGCGTCTTCGGATCAGTGCTGCACGGCACGGATAGCGACTTGGATCTTCTGGTGGATGCGCAGCCGGGTGCCACGTTACTGGACCTGGGCGGTTTGCTGAATGAGTTGGAATCGCTGCTGGGCATCCATGTTGATTTGTTGGCACCGGGCGGTTTGCCGCCAAAGTTCCGAGCCACAGTGTTTTCCGAGGCACAACCGGTATGAACGTGAACCGCCCGATGGACTGCATCGACCACATCCGCCAAGCTGCAACCAATGCACGCATTTTTTTTCAGTTTCTTTTCTGGCACTGAGCGCAGTAAACCGTAGTGCGGCCGGCGATTACTTTGGACGTCAGTTTGACTCCGCAGTGCAGACAAGGCAGGCCCCCGCGGCCGTAGACGCACAGGCTCTGGGCAAAGCGGCCGCGCTGTTGGGCGACGTTGCGATAATCGCGCAAGGTTGTGCCCCCCATGCTGATGGATTTGTCTAATACCGCATGGATGGCCTCCGCCAGGGCCGCGTGATGCCGGAGTCTGATTTTGGATAATACCTGCAGCGGATGAAGCTGCGCCAGCCACAGGGACTCATCAACATATATATTTCCCAAGCCTGCGACCGTGCGCTGGGATAATAGATGGGCTTTTAAGCGGCTGTGCATGGTGCGCCACGAGGCAAAATGCGATGCAGAAACCTCCAAAGCATCGACGCCCATTTTTCCGGTAATTTCGGCTTTTTCCGCAGCCGCCCAGTCGGGATAATGCCACAGGCCCCCGAAGCGGCGCGGGTCCTGCATTCGAAATTCCATGCCTGTGGCCAGGAGCATGGAAAAATGAGTGTGCGGCGCAAGCGGCGTTTCGGGTTGACAGCAGTCAATGCGACCGCTCATTCCCAGATGAATCAGCAGTACCTGACCGTCATCAAAAATGCAGAAAAGCTTTTTTCCATGCCGAGCAGTATGGTGAACATGGTGGCCGATCAGCCCACCGAGTGATGTGGCACCAGAGCGGATATAGCTTTTTCGACTGATTTTTACATCAGCAATTTTCACGTTGAGCACAAATGGCTCAAGCGTGCGACGCACTTCCTGAACTTCCGGAAGCTCGGGCATGTAGCATATCCAGTTGCGGCGCGGAAGACGGCGTGATTACTGTGCCGCCGGGGCCGGGTTAAGTAGTTTATCCATGGATGTAATGAGCCGATCAATGCGGAACGGCTTGTTGATGTAATCATCAACACCGAGGGTTTCCGCATAGGTTTTATGGCGTGTACCCATGTTGCCGGTAATCATGATAACAAAGGGTTTACTGCCCTTGGGTTTACGGGCTTTAATGCGTTCCACCACCAGAAAGCCGCTGCGCTTGGGCAACATCATGTCCAGAACAATAAGATCCGGTTGATCTTTTTCCGCCATTTCCACAGCGGTGTTACCGTCGCCTGCGGAAATAACTTTGGCTCCGGTGGTTGATAAGGCGGCCGTGATGGTTGCCAGTACATCTGCATCATCATCCACAACCAGAACCGTTTTATCTTTGAATTGTTCGCTCATAATCAATCCTTTTGCCGCAACGCGGGCACGTAGGGTCACATTCATCTGTTCCAACTGATTTTGCACCAGCGGAATCCGCCATCAACTTCCGGAGCTTACTATTTGTAAGCCCATGGTTGAACTATATACCTTATAGCCAGCACGCCATGACTGCAAGCAATTTTTCGGTGCTTTTCAACATCTTAATTATAGGCAGCTTCCTGGCATCAGGCCAGATTGTGAATCAGGGCATCGGCAAACTCACTGCATTTAACTTCTTTGGCACCGCTCATCAGCCGGGCAAAGTCGTAGGTTACCACCTTATCACCGATGGTACGTTCAAGACTCTTGACAATGGAATCGGCGGCTTCCTGCCAACCGAGATGTTCCAGCATCATCACGCCGGAAAGTATCACGCTGCCGGGATTCACCTTATCCTGATTCGCATATTTCGGAGCCGTGCCATGGGTGGCTTCAAACACCGCATGGCCGGAATGATAATTAATATTTCCGCCCGGCGCGATACCGATCCCGCCGACTTGTGCCGCCAGCGCGTCACTTAAATAATCGCCATTCAAATTCAGTGTGGCAATAACATCAAATTCTTCAGGGCGCGTGAGCACCTGCTGGAGTGTAATGTCCGCAATGGAGTCTTTAATAACAATTCCATTGGGCAACTTACACCAAGGGCCTCCATCGATTTCAACAGCACCATATTTCTCTTTGGCGAGTTGATATCCCCAGTCACGGAACGCCCCTTCCGTGTACTTCATAATGTTGCCTTTATGAACCAGCGTGACGCTTTTACGCTTATGGGCAATGGCATAATCTATCGCCGCCCCGATCAGCCGCTGGGAACCTTCTTTGCTGACGGGTTTGATACCTACGCCGGACGTGGCCGGGAAACGGACTTTCTTAAATGCTTGGGGAAATTCAGTTTCAATGAATTTCAAAACCTTCTGCGCTTCCGGTGAGCCGGCGGCCCATTCGATCCCGGCATAAATATCTTCAGTGTTTTCGCGGTAAATTACCATATTAACCGCTTCCGGGCGCTTCACCGGACTGGGCACCCCGGTAAAATACCGCACGGGTCGCACGCATACGTATAAGTCCAACTGTTGCCGCAATGCGACATTGAGAGACCGTATTCCACCGCCCACCGGCGTGGTCAACGGCCCCTTAATGCCAACCAGAAATTTGCGAAACGCATTGACTGTATCATCCGGCAGCCAGGCTTTGGCGTCACCGACCGGTTCGCCGGTTTTGAATTTGAGGAACGATTTTTCCCCGGCGTACACTTCCATCCAGGCAATTTTACGCTTTCCCTTGTAGGATTTTTCCACCGCCGCATCAAAGACCCGCACCGATGCCCGCCAGATGTCCGGGCCGGTACCGTCGCCCTCAATAAACGGCAGAATCGGGTGATCGGGGACATGGAGCGTTTTGTCCGATCCCATGGTGATAGGTTGGCCGTGTGCGGGAACCTGAACGCTGGTAAATTCATTGCTGCTCATGATTAGAAAAACCTTCCAAAAAATAGAAGCCATCATACTTCCGGGCGGTAGCTTAAAATACCAAGCCGGACTTAACAAGTCCTGTAAAGAATAACCGATTCGCGCCTGGCATTAAAGCTGTTGCCAAGCCCCTTGTTCAGAGGCGTTCGCCCCATGTGTTGGCTTGAGCAAGCTGGAGCGGGATTACAACGGTGCGGCGATGATGGCATCTAGATCGGCAAGACGGGTGTCCAGATCGGCTCGCAAATTTACGACGGTTTGCTGGATTGAAAGCAACTCATCTTGTGCTCTAATCTGGCGGTCTATACCGCCGTTACCCTGCTGAAAATTAGCGCGAGCCAGAGAGACTATGATCTTCAGGCGCGGCAGGATGGTATTTTGAAAAATGTTGATCTGGCGACCATCATTGTGCATTGCAATGAGATCCACGAGCAGTTGCGCTGCCAGAGAAACGTGGGTGCTGCGCCAGGCGGCCTGCGTGGCTCGGAGCTGATCGCCGGCCTGTGCGATCGCAGCGTTGATAGCCTTATAACGCAACACAGGAATAATAAGGGCGCCGGAAAAACTCTGCGCTGTGCCATCCAGACTGCTGGAAAGGCCGATATCAAAATTGGGAATGTATTGCTGCTTAGCTCGGCGGATGTCAAAACGGTTCGCGGAGGCATCACGTGCCAGACCGCGTAATTGTGGATTGCGCTGGGCGGCCAAGAGCCAGAGCTGTTGCGCGTTCAAATGCGGCGCCGATAGAACCGCAATGGCTCGCGGCGGAGAGAGCGGCTGCGCCGGAGGACGTCCAAGAACGGCATTGAGCTTCGCCAAGTCACGGGGCAGTTGATGTTGAAGGTTGATGATTTGCGCATCCATTTCATCCACAGCATTCTGGCCCGCCAGCCACTGACCGGCACGCTTGCTGCCGAGGCTAATGCCAGAGCGGCTTAGTGCGGCGCTAGTGGCCAGAAGCTGCCGCTGGCGTTCATTCAGGCGCAGCACCGCGGCGGTTCTGGCATAGCGATACCAAGCAGCCAGCACAGCACGGCGCACCGCAAAGATCGCCGTCCGATACTGCCAGCCCGCAGCACGCGCTGATTCCAGGGCCGCCCGAGCTTGTGTCGTAAGTTTAGAAGGCCAGCGCATATCGCTGCTGGTCATATTGCCGGCACCCAGAATTGTATTGGCCAGCGATGCCTGGCCATTTTGCAGACTCGTACCGGCATTGAGCATCAAGGTCGTGGCCTGGGTACCAGCTTGGGAAATCTGTTCAATGGCAGCGCGCCACTTCCAATAAGCCTTTTCCACGTCCGGATTGTTCAGTATCGCGTAGCGGACCAACTGCGGGGATCTGGCGTTCAGCGGCAGCGGAGGAATATGGCGCTGGGCGTAGGGTTTCTCGTAGGGTTTACCTGCTTTGACTGCCGCCCGGCGCAAAGCATTTTCACCTTTCGGCGTAACAGTACAACCGGTCAATAATACGGCGGCTCCCAGCATCAGTACAAACCCGAGCTTTGACCGTAATGGGCGGTTTGATTTCATGCGGCATCTCCTTCGTCAGGGGTATGGCTGCCGACCTTGGGCTGTTGGCTGGCAAAATGCCCCCGCAGGTTCCATGCCATCACGATGTAATACAGCGCGGGCAGCACCAGGAGTTCCAGAACAAATGCGCTGCCTAACCCGCCAATCATGGGTGCAGCCAGCCGTCGCATGACCGTAGCCCCGGCACCATGCACCCACAACAGCGGTGTAAGACCGATCAGGGCGGCACATACGGTCATAGTCTGGGGCCGAATGCGGCGAACCGCGCCGGTGTGCACCGCATTAAAAAGATCACGCTTGTTGCGCAATAGTCCAGAAGCTTTCGCCTGCGCAAAACTGACATCCAGATAAAGCAACAGCACCAGACCCATTTCCGCACAAAGCCCGGACAATGCAATAATACCGACCCACACCGCTACGGACATTTGGTAATGCAGGAAATACAAAGCCCAGATGGCCCCCACCAGGCCGAAGGGCACTGACAACAGCACGCCCAGCACCCGGCCTACACTTCCGGTGGCTACAAACAGCAGAATAAATATTGTCAGCAGTACCATCGGCACGGCGAGTTTCAACCGGGCGTTGGCCTGCTGAATCTGTTTATATAGGCCGATCCACTGATACGTATAACCCGCCGGCAGCGTTACGTGCGAACGAATTGCCGCGTTGGCCCCGCGCACATAACCCACCGTGTTACTGCCCGTGGTGGTGATGTTGATATAATTGACGGTCATAGCGTTCTGCGTATCAATTTCCGGCGGACCTGAACTGTAATGGATATCAGCCAGCATACCCAGCGTCATAAATGTGCCATTCGGGGCGGCGATGGGCAATTGTTTAAGCTCGGAAATACTGCCGCGAAGATTGCGGAAATAGCGGACATTGATGGGCAGGCGCTGCAGTCCCCGCACCATCGTACTAATTGGCTCACCGCCGATGGCCAAGGTAATAATGCGTTGTACTGCCGCTTGCGTAAGACCATATCGGGCGGCAACCAAGCGATGGACATGAATATCCAAGTAGTACCCGCCTAGGGTCTGATTGGCAATGGCACTGCCGGTGCCGTGAACATGTTGCAGCGTTTGCGTAATGGAGTTTGACACTTTCCCCAGCACGCCCAGGTCCGAACCGAACACGCGGATTCCCAGCAGCGTTTTGCTGCCGGTGTTGGCCATGTTGACTCGATTGGCAATGGGCATGGTCCAATAGGCGGCGAATCCCGGTACCTTCAGCGCCTGATTCATCCCTTCATGATACTTACCGGCGGGATCCGCCCAGCCATGCATAACCTGGCTTAGCGTCACCGGCGCCCGGTTGGGCCAAAATGTATGCTTGCACGGCCATTGCAACCAATGCGGCCAGGAATGATAGAAGCGGGGAATATCTATTTCCGGCCAACGTGCGCGGCGCTTCAGGCGGACAATCGTATCAATCATATTCAGCGGTGCAGAATCGGTGGCGGTATCCGCGCGGCCGATCTGGCCCCAAACACTTTTGACTTCCGGAAAACTTTTGATGATTTTGTCACTCTGTTGTAACACCATTTTGGCAGCCCCGACACCGATGCCGGGATAGGTTGTGGGCATATATTCCAGGTCGCCTTCATATAGCGGTGGGGTAAATTCGGTCCCCAACCGGCCAAACGGCCAGATCACCGACACGCACAAAACAACGGCGACGAGGATCAGCGGCCACCGCAAAAACATGGCTGCCCGAAAAATGGGATCAAAAATGTTCTGCAGCAACGTGGCGATAAAATTGTGTTCCTCATGAATGATTTTTTGCGGCAATACCAGCAACGCCGCAAGGATCATCCACCCGCCGCAAATCCACCAGCGGTAACGTGCCAGCAAGCCGCCATCGTGGCCCATGGCCCAATACAACCCGATTGCCGGGCCGAAAATAATCACCGCGGCCAGCGGCAACCAGATCCACCATGCCCAGGTTTTGGGGAAGAATCGGGGCGTAATGAAATAGATCATCAGTACCGGCACAAGGGTAATCGACAGCAGCGACGCCGAGGCAATGGCAAAGGTTTTTGTCATAGCCAACGGGCTGAACATCTTGCCGCTTTCGCCGGGCAGGACAAAAATCGGCAGAAAGCTGACCGTAATAATCAGCAGGCTAAAAAACAGACTGGGACCGACTTCCGACGCGGCGGTCAGAATCAGCTCTGTACGAGGCGTGGGCGGATGGCCGGCCTGCACGCGAATCTCATCGCGGTTGAGATGCTGATGGGCATTTTCAACCATCACAATGGCCGAATCCACCACCACACCGATAGCAATGGCGATGCCGCTTAAACTCATAATATTGGCACTGATCTTAAGCCAGTACAAAATCGCCAGACTGATCATCATGCTGGATGGAATGACTGTAATGGCCACCAGGGCACTGCGGCCATGCAGTAGAAATAAAAGGCAGATCAAGGCCACGACAATCATTTCCTCGGTCAGCGTATCGGACAGTGTATTGATGGACCGGTTGATCAGATTGACACGATCATAGCCGGTTTTGAACATCACGCCGGGAGGTAAACTGGCGGCCAGAGCGGCGATCTTCTTTTTGACCGCTGTGACGACACGGAATGTATCGGCTCCGTAACGGACCACCACAATGCCCCCGACCGTTTCCCCCTGGCCATTCCAATCCAGAATTCCCTGGCGTTGCGCACCGGCTTTCTGGATCGTTGCCACATCGCTTAGCAGAACGGGTGTGCCGTCGGTGGCCCGCCCCACCGGCACGGATCGCAACTGCGCAAGATTCTTGAGGTATCCGCGGCTGCGGACAATATATTCAAATTCACTGCGATCAATGACTGCTCCGCCGACCTCATTATTAGATTGTTGCACATCGCGGATGACCTGATTAACGCCCAGATGGTAGGCCACCAACTGGTTGGGATTCAATACGATCTGGTACTCCGTGGTAAAGCCGCCGAGTCCGGCAACTTCTGAAACCCCGGGCACCGCTTCCAACTGATAACGCACGAACCAATCCTGCAATGAGCGCAGTTTCCCCAGATTCATATCGCTGGAAAGCAGCGGCTGATGCGACAAAGGCGATGTGCCAGGCTTGTCAAACGCACGGACCCGCACCAGACGGGCTCGCACTGCAGCCGGTGCCGCACTGCGATGCGCGTACCATGTGTTCGCGGAGAGATCATGCCAAATTCCACCTGGATGATTCTTGCAATACCACCCCGGAAACAAAATATATTGATAAGCCCAGCCGGCGCCGGTGGCGTCCGGGCCAAGCTGCGGATTCACGCCCGCGGGCAGCAGCGCTTTGGCGTAGCTAAGATATTCCAGAACGCGGCTGCGCGCCCAGTACAAATTCGTGCCATTTTTGAACACGACTGTAATCAGGGAATATTCAAACATACTCTGACCGCGCACGGCTTTCACGTCCGGCACATGGATTAACTGCGTTTCCAGCGGATAGGTTACCTGCTTTTCCACCACGCCGGGCGATTGGCCGGGATAGTTTGTCAGCACCAGCACCTGCACATCGGACAGATCTGGCACGGCGTCAAGCTTACTGTGAAACGCCGCCCACGTGGCCACCGCCATAGCCATGGCGAAAAGCAGCAGCACCAGCACGCGGTTCTTAATGGATAGTTCGATTATTTTTCGGATCATGGATGGGTCCAGTCTCTTTTATTAGGCTAGTGCTTTTTCGCCGGCATTTTCATTCCCTTGGGCATGGCGGCAGGTTTTATCGCACGGCCAGATGGACCGCCAGGCGAATTTTTCTGCGCGTCCGATGGTGCCGGCATAGCATTCTTGGGCGAGGGCGCGTTCGCAATTGTTGGCATCTTGGGCATAAAACGGGATTTAATTTCATTGAGTTGCGATTCGACATCAATCATGAATTGCCCGCTGGTGACTACTTTTTGCCCCGGCCCCACGCCAGAAAGAACTTGCAGAACATGCCTCATACCTATGCCGCCGGACAGCCCCGTGCGCACCGCCACCGGGTCGAAGTGACCATGAGATATCTCCACAAACGTGACTTCACCGGTACCGGAGTTAATGACCGCTCGCCGTGGTATCAGGATCGCGTGTTTGAACGGCGTCGTATGTATATCGGCCAAGGCATACATTCCCGGCCGTAATTCTTTTCGGGTGTTGGGCAGTTCAATGCGAACGGATGTAGTGTGATTCTGCGGGTTCTCAAACGCATCAATAAAAATAATTTTTCCATCAAACGTATGACCTGGGAATGCGGCGATCCGGGCCGCGACGTGCTGCCCCGCGCGAATCCATGGCAACTGATTTTCATACACATATGCATCAAGCCATAGGGTGGAGAGTGTGTCAATGCGCATGGCGGTTGTGCCTGCGGTGATCTGTGATTTCTGATGAACCTTGATATCCGTGAGAACCCCGTCCGTCGGGCTGTAGAACGTTATATATTCCACGGGCTTTAACGTGCGTTCAATTTTTTTTATCTGCGGCCAACCGACCGCCAGATAATACAACCGCAATTCCACGGACCGCACCAGTTCACGCGTGTCGCGAACGGCAGAGCTGTCCGCGATTTTCCGCGCTGCCAACAGCGATTTTTGGGCCGCGATCAATTCCTCTTCCGCCGCCAAAATCGCCGGGCTGTAAAGCGTGAAGAGTTTAGCCCCTTTTTTCACACTTGTGCCGTTGGTCGTGGCAAACAACTTGCCAATCCAGCCGCTGGCGCGAATGGTGATGCTGTAGCGGCCTAGTGCAGGCGTACGCAAGTAACCCACCACGCGCACGGGATGAATCAGCGGCCCGAGCGTAACCAGCCCGGTCTGAATACCCATGTTTTGAACCATGGCGGGATCGACCCGTACCTCTCCGGCAGTGGTAGTGCGGGACTGCGTGGCATAAACAGGAATAAGCGCCATGCCCATGGAGCTGATGCCCGGTTTGGGAGAAATTGATGATGGCCCCACCATCGGGTCCCAGTAATAGAGAATTTTTCGCTTGGGCGCATCCTTAACCGCCATTGCGTTTTCCGGCGATACCGAGGGCGCCCCGGAAGTAGATCGTATGCCAGCCGATCCTGCGGACTTGTTCGCGGACCCCGATGCCAACATGAGTCCGGCCACCAATCCGGCGACTGCCGCCACGATGACCAGCCCTGAAATAAAGATGATGCGTCTCATAAAATTTTATCCTGACAACCCTTAAGCCTGCCTCAACGGCTCTTCCGTTGACAGACAACATAACAGGGGACTCGCCTGCCGCCAGCCCAAACCCGGGCCAATAGGGCGCAAACGTCGTCAACGTTACGTCGCTGCACAATCAACGCGAACGGGGCGTCAAAAAGTTCCCAGAAGCGAATCATGGATGTATACAACATAAAGTCACCTCAGACTAAAGGTTCTTCCCGGACGTACGTCAGCCAACCCCTGGTCGGCGTTGCCGGGGATTCACCATAGCTAACGCGGGTGCGGCGGTAGAAGTTCCAGCGGGGTATTAAGGAAGAGATTCTGTATAAGTCTGTTCATTATATTCTTTACGTTGTGCGGAAAAGTTCAGATGGCCTTTACATGGCCGATCGCAGGCCGATCGCCGAATATTGGGAATATGAGACATGCTGGTATAATCCCGCACAAGCTGCGCTGGTGCGCCGCTGTCGGCAGCTTGCAGAATATTTGGAAGAAATTGCCGCCATGATCGTATGGATTGCCTTCGACGCAGCACCTTCACCGCCAGGAGCAGCTTTGAATTCGAATACGGACCAGGACACCCTGGCGAAAAGCCTGACGGAAAGTGAACTGGCGGAAAAATTCCATCAACTGATCTGGCCCGAACGGGCCAATATCCTCCGATTTGCCTTGTTTCTTACGCACCGTACGACCGACGCGGAAGATCTGACACAGGAGACGCTGCTGAAAGCCTGGCGGGCGCTGGACCGCTTCCAGACGCAGAATCAGAACACCAAAGCCTGGCTTCTGACCATTTTGCGAAACTGCTGGACGGATTCCTTCAGACGCACGCGCCATGAGCACAATCATGTGGCCTTGGAAACCCTTCCCCAAGAGCCTCCAGAACCTCAACACGAGGTGCAGCCGGAGGAAGACCAACGGCGCGACGTGGAGGCGATTCTGAATTCATTTTCCGACCAGAGAATTATTGAGGCCCTGCGGGCGCTGGGGGAGGATTATCGCTGGGCTATTTTGCTGGTGGATGTTTCGTCCTTGAGTTACGAGGAGGCGGCTGCTGCCATGGGAGTGCCGGTCGGCACGGTTCGCTCCCGGCTGTTCAGGGGCAGGCGGATGGTGCGGGATTTTCTGATCAGCGGGAACTTTTCCCCAGCCAAAGGCGTTCAGTAATTGAACGGAGCTTTACCGTTGTACGCCATGAGTCCGAGAACAGCGTTCGGACAGGCAAAAATGGACAGGAGATGCCGATTATGGATAACGATACGACCCAACACGATGAATCCGACGCGGTACAGCAGGCGATCTCCACGCGCGTGGCACGTTTGAATACGCTCCCCGTAGATACCACTCGGCTGAATCAACTGTTGCGCGATCAGATTCCCCTGCCTCGCAAACACCGGCCGTTCCTGGTATTCGGCTGGCTGGCCGGCGCCGGGGCAGCGGCTTGCGCAGCACTTATTATTGCCGCAGCGCTACTGTTTACCGGAACACCGCGACTATCGGCTGCGGAACTCGCGGGCGTGTACCGGAACCTTGCCACGCAGTCCAGCGTCATGCTGCCCGGCGCGCAGGCCACTACTCCCGTCCGGATGGCACCGGGGATGATGTGCACGATGAAAGCCGGGGAGATGGTCTCCTGTTGCCGGCAGATGGTGGGAAAATATCGTCTGACCTGTGTAGCGGTGAAATCGCCGTCCCATGCCCGCGTGGTGATGGTGGCTGGGAACAGTGGCACAGTAAATTGTCCGCAGGGGCAAGCAGTCATCATCGCGGGCAGGTCATATTCGCTGGTTGTTTCAGGTCATATCAACATGCTCATGCGACGCGTCGGCAAACGCTGGTATTGTGCCATGGGTTCTGAAAAACCCAGTTCATTGGCGCAGTATCTGCGGCAGCTTGCGCCGAATACGAGGAAGTAAACTTACCGGACAGGCGGAATTGCGGCCTCCGTCAAAACGCTCGTGTCTGAGGTATGGCCCGGCAACAAATCGGCATAGTATCGGCCATCGCGAATAACCACCTGCCCAAGTTTCACATCCAAGGGCTGGGAAAAAATCGGACCGGCGTAAACAAAGGTATGGAACTCTCCATTTTCCCCGCAGGGGTCAATGGCGGCGGACAGATCAGAGAGTAATTGATGATCAAAGCTGCGCCCCGCAAACCCCGGCCCAACTTTGCCTTCAACACAGGAGAGATAACCCCTGAAACCCAGAGCGATTATCTCCTGAGCCAAAACCGAGGTAGGACGTTTCCAGAGCGGAAATACGGCCTTCATACCGACGGTGGCCAGATTTTTCTCCCGCCAGGCCCGCAGATCTTCCAGAAATAAATCACCAAAGCCCACGGTTTCAACGCCCTGGCGTTTATAACGTTGCATGGCATCACCCATGATCTGTTCATAAACCGCGTTCGTGCATGGACCGGAATTATGAGACGGCAAATAGATTTTATCCAGCGGAATGCCGATCGCCTTGGCCTGCTGCTCCAGCAGTTCCTCGCGCACGCCATGGTGGCTGATACGCTTGAATTCTTCAGAGACCGTGGTCAGCAACGCCGCCACCTCGTAATCCGCCCGGCGTGATAGCTCATAAAGCGCCATAGCACAATCTTTTCCCCCGCTCCAAGATAAAACCACCGGTATTTTCATTCCACCAACTCCGTAAAGTCCGCAGGTTAGCCGGCAAGAATTTATGCACTTCGCCGCAAGTTTGCCGGAATTATACGCGCAGACGGAGCTAATCAGTGAACTGGCGATCGGACTCCAGCGTGATGCGATAATGATTTTCGGGGCACCGACGTTATAATTCCGGCCATGAAAGAAAATGACGTACTTGAATGGATCGCCCGTAATGCTAAATCATATCCATGGGTTCATATTGGAGTGGGCGATGACATGGCGGCGGTTACTCTGCCGGGTGGAGAATTTTCAAACCTGGCTTTACTGAAAATTGATCAGGCACTGGATCAGGTGCATTTTGATTTGCGCTGCCACCGCCCCGCCGCTGCCGGAAAAAAGGCGGTTAATCGGTGCCTGTCGGATTGTGCGGCCATGGCCTGTGTGCCTATGGCGATACTTATTTCCGTGGCGCTGCCACAAACGGCGGATACCGCGATGATGCAGGAACTATTTGACGGCTGCCAGGCTGCGGCGGCGGCATTTAATTGCCCGATTGTCGGCGGCGATACGGCGATATGGGATCAACGCCTGGCGGTCACCGTGGCGGCGCTGGGGGTTACAGCTCACGTGCCGATTCGGCGATCGGGTGCAAAGGTGGGCGATGCACTGTGTGTCACGGGAAAGCTTGGTGGAAGCATTTTGGGGCGACATCTGGATTTTATTCCACGCATTGATCTGGCCCAGCGGCTGGCCGCGGCGATGAATATCCACGCCATGATGGATTTATCCGATGGCCTGGCGATGGACTTGCCCCGTATGATGACTGCATCCGGTACTGGGGCGTGCGTTAATACGGCATGGTTACCCATTCATCCGGACGCACTGCAACTGCACCAGCGTGACGGCAAACCGGCGCTGCATCACGCGCTGTGTGATGGGGAAGATTATGAACTTTTATTTGCGGTTGATTCCGATGACGCCCGGCAACTGGCGAATGTTGACCCGGAAATTCCCGTTACCATTATTGGCCGGGTAACGGCGGCCCCAGACGAATGCGTGCTGACGGATGATCACGGGCAGGCGCAGGCGTGGCCAAAAGGCGGTTGGGAATATACCGGTGGTGGAACATGACGGCTAGTCAAGAAGGCCTGGAGATTGTCACCCGATCAACCGATGAAACTGTGGCCCTTGGCCGACGAATTGGAAAATTTGCCAAAGCAGGGCAATGTATTGCCTTGGAAGGAATGCTGGGAACCGGTAAAACCCAAGTGGTTCGGGGCATAGGCTTGGGGGCGGCAGTTGCGGATATTGGATTGGTCAATAGCCCGTCGTATGTGCTTTTGAATATCTATGAAGCCGTGCCGGGGAATCCGCAAAGCAAAACCGTCTATCATCTGGATGCCTATCGCGTTAAAAATTCCGACGCCTTCGCCGCGGTTGGTTTCTCGGAACTTCTGGAGCAGGAAGGGATTGTAGCTATCGAATGGGCATCGCGAGTCAGCGATCTCCTACCGGAGGACCTCCTGCTGGTACAGGGTAATGCTCTTGACGACACGACGCGCCGCTGGCGGCTAATCGCGTACGGCCCCCAATCCCAGGCACTGGCGGTAGCGGTAATGGAAAATTCCACATGAGCTTTTGCGGGAAGTTTCTTTAATCAGTAAGTCCACTATAATATATAATTCGCGCGGGTGCCCGCGGCATAATGGCGTACTAATGGAGATCCAGGCGATGGCTGGAATGACAATAACAGAAAAGATCATGGCCAAACATTCAGGTCGTAAGCATGTTCAACCCGGGGATAATATCTGGGTGGATGTGGATATTCTTATGACGCACGACGTTTGCGGACCGGGCACGATTGGAATATTTCATGAAAAATTTGGCCCCAATGCCAAAGTCTGGGACCCCCAGCGTGTGGTGATTATTCCGGACCATTACATATTTACAGCGGATCAGAAGTGCCACCGCAACGTGCAGATTCTGCGTGATTTTGTCCGCGAACAGGGCCTGCCGTTTTACTATGACCCGGAATTTGTCAAAAATGAACTGGGCATGCCCAATCCGTATCTGGATCCCAATAAGACCACGTACAAAGGCGTATGTCACAAAGCCTTACCGGAAGAGGGGCACGTGCGCCCGGGCGAAATTCTGCTGGGCACGGACAGCCACACCTGTACCGCCGGGGCGTTTGGGCAGTTCGCCACCGGCGTCGGAAATACGGACGCCGCGTTTACGCTGGGCACCGGGAAAACCTGGCTGAAAGTACCACCGACCATGAAATTCAAATTCCATGGAGAAATTCCGCCGTATCTCACCGCCAAAGATTTAATTCTTCTGGTGATCGGCGATATCGGCGTGGCCGGAGCGACGTACAAAACGATGTATTTTGCCGGGGATGGCATTAGCAGCTTAACGCTGGAAGATCGCATGACCTTGACCAATATGGCCATTGAAGCCGGCGGCAAAAATGGCGTGTGCGATGTGGACGAAAAAACCCTGGAATATGTGCGTCACCGCAGCCGGATTAAAACCTGGGACGTGTTCACCGATGATGCCGACGCCCAGTACTGCTATGAAAAACAATGGGATCTGGCAACGATTGAACCCATGGTGGCCAAGCCGCATTCGCCGGACAACCGGGATACCGCGCGGAATTGCCGGGATGTGAAAGTTGATCAGGCGTATATCGGCAGTTGCACGGGCGGCAAAATCACAGATATGATTTTCGCGGCCAGTATCCTGAAGGGCGGACAAGTGAAGGTGCCCACGTATGTGGTCCCTGGTTCCACTGAAGTTCATTCAGATATGAAACGCCTGAATCTGGTGGGTGCTGAAAAAGGCCCAAATGAAAAGAGCGTGGAAGACATTCTCTTGGACGCCGGCTGCAAAGTCGGCCCCAGCGGCTGCAGCGCCTGTCTGGGCGGTCCGCCAGACACATTCGGTCGCCTGGGCGGGACGGAAGTATGTATCAGTACGACCAATCGGAATTTTCCCGGCCGCATGGGGTCCATGCAAGCTGCGGTTTATCTGGCTAGTCCGTTGACCGTGGCGGCGAGTGCCTTAACCGGCTACATAACTGATCCGCGGGAATACGTGGTAAAACCCATCCAAACCGGGATGGCCGGCGTGCGGTAATTACCACGACATCGGCACGACCACATTATGCGGTGTAAAAGCGGAGGACCACTGTAATTGCCATAATTGCGACAGCGGAACAGTATGCGCCGATCCGTCGGTGAACGATACATTAACTTCGCCAATATGCCGATTAATGCAGAATCTTCCCATTTCATCAGAGGAACTTAAGTTAGAGGCACCCAGTTGAATATTTGCCGGCACTGGATCCTGCGGCTGCGGAGTTCCATCCACCCAGATTGAATCCAGAAACAACGGCTGATTCGACACTAACTGGCCACCGCGAACGCGCGGATCCCAGGGCGGAACCGGGCCTTGTACTATCACTGCTTTTCCCCGACTGGTATAGGTGCCACCGGTAACAATCTCACCCTGGATGGTGTCACCGCCGTGAACTGACAGGTTACCGCCGGCGTAAATGCTGCCGGATATGTGAGTTTGACCGGCGAAGCTGACATTGCCCAATACAACGAGGTTCAGGCAGGCTGTTCCTGAGCCATTCGACGGAAAGTGTCCGGATATATCCACGTTGCCAGCTACCAAAAGTGTGCCGCTGCCAATAATCTGAATTTGGCCACTAGGGTCAAAATTTCCACTGATAATCTGATAGGGATTCTGCGAAAAATCGATAACTTTGGAGCTGGTTACCGCAGTTGGGTTGTACGTCTGTTGAATGTATTGAAACGTATCTGTTACACTTGGCGGTTGCACGTCGGGAATATTGGGAATCGTGGAACCTGATACGTAACACCCGCCGGTCAAATTTATTGAACCGCCGGATTTGAGACTGCCGTAGATGCTGACATTTCCGTTTCCGCCGATTCCCGTCGCTGATGCTATGTCGCCTCGATAGGTTTGATTACCGCCGATAGTGATGGCACCAAAAGACGCGATAAGAGGAACATAATCGCCAGGGTTCACGTAGGTATTCATGCCATAACTGGAACTCACTCCTTCGGCCCAGGGGTATCCCGCCGAATAAGGTGGCCCGGATGCACTTATTTTACCCCAAGCCAGCGTCGCGGTACCGATTCCCGATGATGGTGCAGCTGCGTCCGGACAAAGTGCATTGGCCGCAAGTCCAGTGTCATACCGTGAAATCTGCGGGTACCAGTAGTTTCCCGGTGTCTGACAATCTGAGGGGAAAGCGCCTCGGTCATTAACCGAATAGGCAATCGCTGCGAGCGAAAGTTGATGAAGATTCGACAGGCATTCGGTTACGCGGGAATACTCCTGCGCGCGACCCAGCGAAGCTAAGGTGATCCCGGTCAGGATCATAATGCTCACTAATACAACCAGCAGCTCAATAAGAGAAAAACCATAGTATTTCAGTGTGTTTCGCATGTTAAACGCCTCCTAACAACTGCTGCCTCCCTTTCCTTAATCTCCGTGTTCACAACATATTCTTATATGTACTAATATATATTATTTTATACATACAGCCTTCTATCCTCTCCGGCAGGCAACGCCCCCCGGCCAGCGATTATTCCGCGCAGTTGCGATGACTGTTGTATTTGGTGTGCGTCAGGGGTTGATCCGAACATTGAATCATAAAATCGGTAAATGCGGGATGCCGCCCCGGCTCTGAATTTCGGAACACCACGGTTTGACTGGGTAAACTCGCTTGGGAATTTTCCCGGGTAGAGGGATTTCCGGACAAGACAATTTTAATACAGGCCGCCATGAGTGATCCTCCGCTTAAAACATCCAACGGATTACATCAGCGACCTCCTTGTCACGTCAACATATATCTATTCGGTTACACGTTAGCTCACGGATAACTTAAAACGGATGAAAATGTGTTAATTTTGCGGCAAGTACGCCAGGATTTATCGCCGGCGAGTCCTATATTATCGCAGGCTCATAGACAAAGTCCGTTAAAAGTGCCTCAGCAAATTGCCACCCGCATGGAAATCCGCTATACCCCCTCTCTATGACTCCACTACCGCCATCACCGTCTGATAATCAAAAGTGCCGCACAGAACACCCCGGGGCAGCTTTGCTCTGGACCGGCGCGGTCGTCATGGCGCTATTGGAATTGCTGCTTTGGCTGTGCGTGCAGCATATTCTCCCCAGTCGTTGGGCCGATTTTGGAAGATTTATCCGGGTGAATTTTACGCCGCTGATTTGGTCTGGCTTTTTGCCCTTTCTTCTCGGTGCGTTAAGCCAATGGGATCATTTCAATTGGCTCAAAGCGTATCGCTTTCGTCTGGCTATCTTATGGCTCTGGTCGATACCGGCCTGGTGTTTTTTTGATTGGATCAATTTCTATTTTATGGTGGATCCCGCCAACGGGCTGCATGCGTGGAACTACCAGGGGATTCCAGCCAATCCCCTGAATCGCTTTGCCGGTTATGTGCTGGCTTTCGCCGCTATCGCGCCTGCAATGCTATTGACCGCTGAATTATGGATGCGACTGGGCCTGCAAAAATGGAATTCCCGCCGGGGCGTGCGCATCAAACCAACTGTGCAGATTGTTTGCTTTCTCCTGGGAATGGTGTTTTTCGTTGGCCCGTTTATTGAACGAAGCCCTATCGCCGATCTGATGCTATGGGTGAGTTGGATTTTTCTTCTGGACCCGGTTAATTGTTGGGCTGGCCGTCCCAGTATTATCGGCGATTGGATCGCCGGTCGGTGGGGACGCACGTTCGCCCTGATGTTCGGCGGTTTAACCTGTGGCTTTCTCTGGGAATTCTGGAATTACTGGGCCTTGGCTAAGTGGACGTACCATCTTCCATTTCTGGGCTGGTGGCAACACATTCGATATTTTGAAATGCCCTTGCCGGGGCTGCTTGGATTTCTATCCTTTGGCGTGGAAATCTGGGTTATGTGGCAGTTCAGTCTGCTGCTGTTGAATCGGTTTGTAGAAGGCGAACATCAATCCGAACATCTGAATAGATACCGTTGCATTTAAAGTCTGGAATGGAAAATTTTAAGCATAGGGCTATCGCAATTGGATTTGAGCGTGGACAGTTCGGCGGATATGATTTTTGATATAATGAAGCACTCTTAACTTTCCGGCTTTCAGGAGAAACGACGATGAAAGGTTTGTCTCGCAGAAAACTTATTACGGGTGCGGCGGCGGGTTCCGCAATTTTGCTTTCGCGCCGGGCAACGCGGGCGACGATTCCCCAGGGGCGGCAAAGCGGATACGCTGCGCCAGGTACAGGCGCGATGAAAGCGTATGATTTTGATCTGGCTGACGTGAAAATTCTGCCCGGGCCTTTTCATGAGAACATGACCCGCGATTTGAATTATCTGTTGGCCTATGATTGCAACCGCCTGCTGGCCTCATTTCAAAAGGTTGCCGGAATTCCTACCAAAGCTCCAAATTTAGGTGGATGGGACAGCGCCGGACAGGCTGGCACTATTTGCGGACATTACCTTTCGGCATGTGCGATGATGTATTCCCATACCCGAGATCATCGCCTGCTGGAAAAAATTGATTACCTGTTGCCGCGATTGGCCAAATGTCAGGAAGCCAATGGACGTAAGGACCCGCAATTTAAGGGCTATTGCGCGGGGCTGCCGGCCAGCGTAGCGGCTTTCAAAAAGGCTTTGGCGGGTGATATCAATGTGGGCGATCCCAAGGCGTTGTTTACCTTTTCGCTTAATGGAATGTGGTCGCCCTGGTATTCCATTCATAAGATCATGGCCGGCCTGCGCGACGCGTGGCTCTATACGGGGCGGCCGCAGGCAAAAGAAATTCTTATCGGTCTGGCGGATTGGAGCGCTCAATTTCCACGCAAGCTCACTGAAGCGCAAATGCAGATCATGCTGATCAGTGAACAGG
Organism: Planctomycetota bacterium; assembly: GCA_021805985.1. GTDB lineage: Bacteria > Planctomycetota > Phycisphaerae > WQYP01 > WQYP01 > JAMDCX01. The sequence goes on from JAJZDN010000005.1 coordinate 42,076, forward strand.
GCGGAATGAATGAAGTTCTGGCGGATGTTTACAGCATTACCGGAAATCGCAAATATCTGAAAATAGCGGAGGCTTTTAATGAAAAATCCCAGCTTGATCCGCTGATGCACAGCAGAGATATTCTCACCGGCTGCCATTCCAATCAGTATATTCCGCGCGTCATCGGCATTGCCCGGCAGTATGAGTTAACCGGTCAGCAGCGCTATCGTACGGGTGCAGAATTCTTCTGGGAAACGGTCGTCCGCCACCGCAGCTATGTGTTTGGCGGCAACAGCAATCACGAATACTTTTTCCCGCTGGGCGATGCCTGGCAGCAGCTAAGTGTGGGCACCGCTGAAACCTGCTGCACGTATAACATGCTAAAACTTACGGGCCATTATTTCTGCTGGAACGCCACCATGGAAGCTGCGAACTTTTTTGAGCGCGCTTTGGTGAACCATATTCTGGGTTCGCAGGACCCGGACACCGGCATGATGACGTATTACATTTCAATGCGTCCGGGCCATTTTAAAACATTCAACACCCCCTGGGATTCCTGCTGGTGCTGCATGAGTACCGGCATGGAAAATCACGCGAAATATGCACGGGGCATTTATTACCACAATGATAAAACCTTATGGATCAATTTGTTTCTGGCCTCGGAACTCAAGTGGAAGGCCGCTGGCATGACAATACGCCAAAGCACGCGCTTTCCTGATGATGGCAAGGTACGCATTGATTTTACCTGCAAAAAGCCAACAGAGGCCATGATTAAAATCCGTCACCCCTATTGGTCCACACCGGCGATGGTGATTAAACTTAATGGGCAGGAAATTGGGGCGGGCGCTCCGGGAGAATATTTGGATCTTAACCGGACGTGGAATAATGGGGACACCCTGGACATTGAGCTTAAAATGCCGCTGCGCATTGAACGCATGGCGCACCATCCGTCCACATTTTCCATTCTGGCCGGCCCGACCGTTCTGGCCGCTACCTTAGGCAATGATCTGATGTTACCCCCGGTGCCGTATGCCAACGGAAATCAATATGAATGGGCCAATGTGCCTGATCCCGAGACCATTCCGCAATTGCTTGTGGACCAAGCCTCGGTGGACCAATGGGTAAAGCCTGATCCGCACAAACCGCTGGTCTGGCATACCCATGGCGTGGGCCGGCCACATGATGTAAAACTTGTGCCATTTTATAAAGTGGCCCATGAACGCTATGTGGTATATTTTAATCCGGTAACGCAAAAGCAATGGCTTCAGGAAAGGCAACTCGAGGCGCAACGCAAAAAAACACAACAACTGATTCAACACGCCAGCATTGATCGGCTTATTATCGGTAATGCTGCCTCGCTTGCAGATCATCAACTCCGCGACCAGATAAATGTGGATCAGGGACATGCACCGGAAGGCCCCTGGATGGATGCCCATGATGGTGGAGGTTTCACTTTTAACCTGAAAGTGTTACCGGATTCACCTATGGCTTTGGCCTGCACATGGTGGGGAAGTGATAACGGAGCACGAAAATTTAAAATCATGGTTAATGGCCGCCCCATCGCCACGCAGGTGCTGGAAAACATCGCCCCGGGCCGCTTGGATACCCTGCTATACGATATTCCGCGCGCATTAACCCGCGGCAAAACAACCATAGCCGTTCGCCTGCAAGCCGATCCCGGCAACTTCGCCGGCGGCCTATTCGACTGCCGCAGCATAAAGCTGCCTTAACGCACGTTTAGTGGCAGATTAAGGCAAGTGTCAGTGAACTGCGTAACGTGATTACGTGTTGCCCGGAGGTCCCGACGTTGGAAACGCTGGTTTCAAGCTGCTGGGACCAAAGTGGGCGGCCCTGAATTGACGTGGCCCTGATGTTTTGTTGATGATGGCGATTAACAGGCCCCATTGTTCAGAGCGGCTAATTGCAACTCTGCACTTTGATGTTGGAATTCCCCGCAGCACCGCTTGACGCATACCTAACATACTACTAACATCCTGGGGTATGAAACTCAGGGAGGCGCAGCAGCATGGCAGCCAAACTTACTTTTGCGGATGTGGTGCAAAACTCCGCCCGTATTATCCAGAAGCTTGAACCACATGCGTCAGGCGAAGCTGCGCCATACGTGCCGGGCGAGGAAAACCCCTCCACCGACCTGCCTGAATTATGCGTGGGTATTCACGAATGGTTTTATGGAGATGCATCAGATCCAAAAACCTCTGCTTTGCATACCCCCCCGCCCCAAGCCCGGGAGCGGTCATGGTGGCCGGCAGCGCTTACCCTGATGGCTTGGACGGCAGGCCGAATATTGCGGCAGTCGGAACACACCTATCTTTTCTGGATCGGCGGCACAGAATTTCTGCCCACCCTGCAACTCCTGGCTGCCATTTTACCGGGCCACCGTCTGATTGAACGTTGCATTTTTATTGATCCACCAAGCCAGTCCGACCGCATCTGGGCTATCGATCAGACGCTGCGGTGCAGTGCCGCAGCGGTGGTGATCGCGAATGGTGCCGGGGCGGATATGGCTGCAAGTCGCAGATGGCAACTGGCGGCGGCCGTCGGCGGGGTATGCGGCCTCTTGGCCCGTCCCCCCTGGGAAATAAATGCCCCATGCCTGGCCATCACCCGCTGGCAGGTTCAACCCGCTCCCACCAGCACCAACCATCCCCAGTGGAATGTGCGATTGCTGCGCTGCAAGCCCCCCATGCCACCCATCGCCCCAGATAACCAATGGATCGCGCAATGGTGTTATGATTCCAATAATGGCCAAGGCGAAATGAAAATCCAGACCGTCCAATGGAACTGATTATTCCCTATTTGGACTGGATTGCCATGACCTGTTTCATACTGGGAAGGCCCGCCATGCTTCTGGCGATGATCACCGCGCTCCTGGAATTTCGCCTGAACCTCAAACCTGTATCGCTTGAGCAGGATTTTTTGAGAGGCATACAACGCCACCGGCCGAACAACTATTCGACTCTGACTTAAACAGCCCCCCCTTCATAAGCGAGGTGGGAATACACCATTGATCTACTGCCACCCAATAGACCCCTATTTATAAAATGCCAGGAGCGTATCGGCTACGTGTTGGATTTGGGCGTCCGTGAGTTCTGGAAATACGGGCAGCGCCAAGACTTCGCGGCAGGCTTGTTCAGAAACTGGAAACGCCCCTTCACGGTATCCCAAGTCTTGAAAGCATTCCTGAAGGTGCAGCGGCCGGGGATAATATATCGCGCTTCCAATGCCCTGTTTTTGCAGATATTCTTTCGCGGAATCCCGGCGGGGAACGCGGACGACATATTGGTGATACACGTGATGGGTTCCGGGAATTTCTACCGGTGCAATTACATCGGTATTCTTAAAACGCTGGGAATAATACGCTGCGATCTGGCGGCGGCGATTATTCCACTTATCGAGATATTTCAATTTGACATTTAACACCGCGCACTGGATGCCGTCCAGGCGAAAATTTCCGCCAACAAAAGCGTGATGGTAGCGGCTGGTTTCACCGTGCTGCCGGGTCTGCTCCAGGCGGCCGGCAAGTTTCGTGTCTCGGACGATCACCGCCCCGGCATCGCCGGCGGCCCCGAGATTCTTCGTAGGATAAAATGAAAGACACGCAGTGCTGCCAAGTTCACCCGGGATTTTCCCCTGACTATCTTTAGCGCCGATACACTGTGCGGCATCTTCCACAATTTTCAGGTTGTGCTTGCCGCACAATTCCGCCAGAGGACTCATTTCGCACATTTGGCCAAATAGATGAACAGGAATTACCGCCTTGCACTGGGCATCAGCCACTGAGTCAATGGCATCGGTGCGCATGAGAAATGTTGCGGGATCAATATCCACAAATATCGGCTTTGCGCCAGCGCGGGTAATGCAACCGGCGGTGGCGAAAAAAGTGAAGGGCGTGGTGATGACTTTATCCCCCCTGCCGATGCCCAAAGCCATCAAAGATGCCAATATCGCGTCCGTGCCGCTGGATACTGCCACGGCCCGTGCATTAAATAACTGTCCAAGATTGCTCTCAAAGTCTTTCAAGGCCTTGCCGCCGATGTATTCGGTTGAATCCAGAACGCCGCGCACAGCAGCTTCAATTTCAGAGCGCAGAATTTGATATTGTGTTAAAATTTCAAACATGGGAACCGAGGTGGTATGCGCGGCCGCAGATTTTATGACAAGATTATCCGACATTTACTTCTCCAAATCAGACTCCTGGCGTCTGTCCCGAAATGCTATGCCAATGCACAGAAATTGTCCACGCTGCGTCCTGGTTCGGTCCTGGTTCGGACGGGCGGCCAAGAGATTGTGTTCACCGCCGAAAAGCCAGATAAAGAGATTTATATTTAAGGAAGATAAAATATGATTGACACTGTTACGCTGGATCGGGCCGCCTCCATAATTGGGGTAAGGATAAAAAGGCACCATTGGGTTGTGCTTATTTTAATCATGGCCGCCCTGCCGAATGTGTTGCGCGCGGCATCAGCGAAAACTGATTTTCTGGCTGGTGCAGATGTTTCGTATTTTGGCTACATTGAGGCGCATGGTGGTATATATCGTTATGATCGAAAGCCGATGGGGCTAATCCAAGCCTTTAAGCAGTCGGGCTGTAATTGCCTGCGATTGCGGTTGTGGCATCGGGCGACAAGGATGGAGCAATCGCGATTGGGCAAACTCGCGACGCTTAATGATTTGGCGTATACACTGCCACTGGCCCAGAAAATTAAGAAAGCCGGACTTTATTTTATTCTGGACATGCATTTTTCGGATACCTGGGCGGACCCCGGCCATCAATTTGCTCCTGCCGCCTGGCGGAAATTAACGCTATCTCAACTGCGTGTGCGACTGCGTGCTTATTGCCGGCGCGTGATTGCAACACTGCGGAAAGCCCACGCCATGCCTGATATGGTCTTGGTGGGCAATGAGATTAATAGCGGGATGCTTTGGCCGCAGGGGAAATTGTGGGTAAATCATAAAGCACGATGGAATCGCTTGGCGTCGCTGTTGAAGGCCGCGATCGCCGGTGTTTACGCAGGCAGCGGAACGCATACGCCCAAGATCATGATCCAGTTAGCCGATACCTCGTATGCCCCGGAATTCTATCATCAGCTCATGGCCCATGGTGTGCATTTTGATGTGATCGGATATGACTTTTATCCCTATTGGGGCGGCGCGTTAAAACATTTGAAATCGCACCTTGAGAAACTTGCTAATTCCGTGCACAAACCGATTATCGTTGCGGAAACAGCGTATCCGTGGATTAACGACGCGCACAATGCCAGATGGAAATCCAAACCCGGAATGCAATTTCCGTTCACACCCGCAGGACAAGCGCGGTACGCACGGGCAGTAATAAAAATAGTTAAAACTCTGCCCGACCATCTCGGGCGGGGCGTATGGTGGTGGGGAGCGGAGTATAATCCGGATCAGAAGGACTTTGCACGTAATTCATGGTCGTATCGTTCTCTATTCGATAAGCACGGCAATGCGCTGCCAGCGATGCGGGTTTTGGGAGAGGCGGCGCGGGGCGGCGAAAAGTAAAAATGGCGAAGTGGTTGTTTGAACGAGTGTTTCAGAAGGCTTTTTTGCATGTATAAATGGTTTCGTACACTGGCCGCAGGTTTTGCCGTGATGGTGGCAGCTCGCGGTTTATCCCACGGCCTGCATGCCGCTGTTTTAAGCGTGACGATTCCTCAGGCTGCAGCGCCTCGGAAATGTCCTCTGGTTATGGGTACAGCACGTAATCCGGATGGCGATGTTTTGTCGATTAATCGACAGTGCATTGAACTCAATGGCAAACCCTGGATTCCGGTAGCGGGCGAATTTCATTATGTGCGATATCCGCGCCGGGATTGGCTGACGGAATTGCGGAAAATGAAAGCCGGCGGGATCAATGTGGTGTCCACGTATGTTTTCTGGATTTATCAGGAGGAGCAAAGGGGAGTTTGGGACTGGCGGGGCCGACGGGATTTGCGGGCCTTTCTAAAAGATTGCAAAAAAGTTGGCTTGTTGGCCGTGGTGCGGATAGGCCCCTGGGATCATGGTGAAGTGCGTAACGGCGGATTCCCAAATTGGGTGGAGCATTCCGGCGTGCATCTGCGAAGTAATGATCCGCGCTTTATTGCCATGGTAAAGCCCATGTATCGGCAGATCGCTGGGCAAATGCGGGGTCTGTTGTGGAAGAATGGCGGCCCGGTTATTGATGTCCAGGTGGATAACGAATGTGGTGATTTGCCTTACCTGTATCACCTTAAGCAGATCGCCCGGCGCGACGGTATTGATGTGCCATTTTATAACATGACGGGGTGGAATAATGTTGCCGCTCCTAACTGGCAATTACTGCCCATGTTCGGCAACTATCCTGATGGATTTTGGACCAATGCCCCGCATGGCTTTCCGTATGCTTATGATTTTACACCCGTGCGTTCGCCGCGCGACACCAATCAGTTCGCCAAATTCCCCTTTGTATGCTGCGAAATCGGCGGCGGCATGGCATCCAGTTACGCTCATCGCATTTGGATCAACAGCAATGATATTGGGGCGTTATCGCTGGCGGAACTGGCGGATGGGGCCGTCTGGCAGGGATATTACATGTATCAGGGCGGTTGGGATTTGCGGGGAAAATTAAGCTATTTTAATGAGACATTGGCCACGCAACATTACAACGACTTGCCCTATATTAATTATGACTTCCAGGCTCCGTTGGGCGCATGCGGGCAGGAGCGACCGCAATACAATCTGCTGCGGCAGCAGGCGATGTTTCTGCATGATTTCGGCAACAAGCTGGGGTTGATGCCGGCCATTATACCAGAGGGCACCAAGGGAAAACGCAGCGGCACCCCGCTGCAATGGGATGTGCGATCCAATGGCCGCAATGGCTTTTTGTTTTTTAATAATTATCAATATGAACATGCGTTGCCCGCAAAGCACAACGTGCAATTCTCGCTGCAACAGAATGGCGACACAATTTTGATTCCCGCCAAGCCCATAACCATTCCGGCCGGAAGTTATGGCTGGTGGCCGGTGAATCTGAATTGCAATGGGGTGATGATTCAGTACGCAACGGTCGAACCCATTTGCCACGTCCAAAGCGGCAAGACCCGGTTTTATTTTTTTGGAGCCATCAAGGGCATTGCGCCGCAAATGACCCTGGCACCCGGTGCCGGCGTACAATTGCACGTGAAAACCGGCACCGTCACTGATATGCCACATGCGATAAATATTTCTAACATTACCGCAGGCTTAAACACGGCCATCAGTGCTGTGACGCCCGCGAGAAAACGTGTGAAGTTTATTATTCTCAGTGCTCCCGAAGCGAGACATTTATGGAAAATCCGGATCGGATCAATTAGTCGGGCTGTTATCAGCGCCGATGCACTTGTTCCCATGGGACACACGCTGGAATTGCAGCGGGAAAACGCGAAAGCCTTTTCATTGGCGATCCTACCGGCACCGATGCACTTGGCCATGGATGGTAAAAACGTCCCGGGCCGCGCGGACGGCAATTTTATTCGTTATTCCGATGCTGCTGCGGCGCAGGTCCCAGCGGGCATTACATGCACGCTGCTGAAACATGCCAATCTGACCTTGGCAGAAAAAATGTATCCGATGATTCGCAAAAACTGGAACACCGCCGCCGTAACGCGCTGGCATATCAATATTCCGTTGCAGGATAGATCGCTGCCGTTGCTGCTGCGAATCCATTACGTCGGCAATGTGCTGCGCGTTTACGCGGGCGGAAAACTGATTGTGGATGATTTTTATAATGGCAAGCCGCTGGATTTTCCGCTAGACCGAATTCCGCTGAAGTTGTGTGGTGACATTGAATTGCGCATGCTGCCACTGTTTGCTCATTCTCCGGTAACGCTGCCACCGCAGGCAAAACCGAATTTTCGGTTACACAAGGCGTACGCGGTTATAAAAAGCATTCAGCCCCTTCTGGAAAGCCACGTAATGTGTGCTGTATCCGGCACGCAGAACGGCGCTGCTGCTACACTGCGGCAAGGCGAAGTTGCGGAAAAGCCTAAGCCGTAAATGGGGACCATAAGCCAGCGCAGCCCACACCTTGGCTCATACACAGCTTGTGCTGTGTATGAGCCTGTCCGGGCGTCACTTCGCAATGCTTGTGTTTTTTTTACCGCCCCGCCGCCGCCTTGGCTACGGGACGCTCCGGCGTCGCCTCCGGCTTGGGTGCTGCGGGTTTGGTCTCAGGCTTTACCGCTGCCACGGGTACTGCGGGCTTCTCGGGTATGGGAACAACCAGCCGCTTGGCGAGGATTTTTTCCCGAATTTCCTTGGTGGCATCCGGATTATCCTTGAGAAACTGCCGGGCCTGCTCTCTACCCTGGCCCATACGGGCTGGACCATAACTGAACCACGCACCGCTTTTATCGACAATGTTGTCAGCCACGGCAATATCCAACAGGTCGCCTTCATAGCTGATGCCGCTGTCAAACAAAATATCAAATTCCGCTTCGCGGAATGGCGGGGCAATTTTGTTTTTTACAACCTTGGCCCGTACATGATTACCAATGGCCACTTCACCTTCTTTAATGGTGTTGATACGCCGAATATCAATACGAACCGAGCTATAAAATTTCAGTGCCCTTCCACCCGTGGTGGTTTCGGGATTGCCAAACATCACACCAATTTTTTCGCGTATCTGGTTGATGAAGATCACCAGAGTTTTGCTCTTGGAGACCGCACCGGTAAGTTTTCGCATGGCCTGACTCATCAGCCGCGCCTGCATACCCATGGAGGCATCCCCCATATCCCCTTCAATTTCTGCCTTGGGAATTAACGCTGCCACAGAATCTACGACAATGACATCCACGGCGTTGGATCGTACCAGCAGTTCCACAATTTCCAGAGCCTGCTCGCCCGTATCCGGCTGGCTGACCAGCAAGTCTCTCAGGCTTACCCCCAGCCGTTTGGCCCAAGTGGGGTCCAAGGCATGTTCCGCATCGACGAATGCGGCCACGCCCGCGAGTTTTTGTGCTTCCGCAATGATATGCAGACATAAAGTAGTTTTACCGGAAGATTCCGGCCCGAATACTTCCACAATTCTGCCCCGGGGAATGCCTTTGCCTCCCAAGGCGATATCCAAGCCCAATGAGCCTGTTGGGATGCCTTCAATAGCCAGCGGATTTACGCCGTCCATTTTCATGATGGCACCCTTGCCGAAGTTTTTTTCAATTTGCGACAATGCCCGGTCAAGAGCCTGATCGCGTGCCGTTGAGCTTACTGCATCTTTAGACATGATAATCTCGCAATAAAAAAGTAATTCTGCGCCCCACCACGATGGGGAAGCTATAGGTAATTATACCTAACGAATTACGAACGTCAAGCAGTATTTTAAGTTCTATTTTACCGGCTTTTCTACTCCACTTCTCCTTCCACAATTGGCCCTCCGGCTGCAAAGGTGAAGCGTCCATGGCGATCGGCATCAATGCGGATGGAACTGCCCTCCGGGAAGTCGCCGCTTAGCAGCTTTTCTGCTAAAGGATTTTCAATCTGCTGCTGGATCAGCCGCTTAAGCGGACGTGCACCATATGTGACATCATACCCCTGTTCGCCAAGTTCACGACGGGCTTTGTCGCTGATGATCAGGCTGTGGCCACGCTCGGCTAACCGCTGTTCCAGATGCTGGAGTTGAATTGTCACAATGGCAGCAAGTTGCGCTTTTTGCAATGTATGAAAAATCACAACTTCATCTACGCGATTAAGAAATTCCGGACGGAAGTGTTGCTTTAAAACATCCCGCACGCCGGCTTCAATTTCCCAATCGGCACCCTTTTTAGCCGTGAGGTCCTGAATCATCTGGGAGCCGAGGTTGCTGGTCATGACAATGAGTGTGTTTTTAAAATCTACCGTGCGCCCCTGCCCGTCGGTGAGGCGTCCATCGTCGAGCACCTGCAAAAGCACATTGAATACATCACGGTGGGCCTTTTCAATTTCATCAAATAGAATAACACAGTACGGTCGGCGACGAACCGATTCCGTCAGTACACCGCCTTCTTCATAGCCCACATATCCCGGCGGTGCCCCGATAAGCCGGGCCACGCTGTGCTGCTCCATAAACTCAGACATATCAATGCGTATCATGGATTCTTCGGTATCGAACAGAAATTCCGCCAGGGCCTTGCAGAGTTCCGTTTTGCCCACGCCGGTGGGACCCAAAAACATAAAACTTCCGATAGGCCGGTGTGGATCCCCCAGCCCTGCCCGATTGCGCCGCACCGCATTACTTACGGCTTTTACCGCTTCATCCTGCCCGATGACCCGGCGGCGCAGGAATTCTTCCATGCGCTTGAGGCGTTCCTTGTCCCCTTCCAGCATTTTGGTAACGGGGATGCCCGTCCATTTTGCAACAACATGGGCGATCTCCTCCGGCGTGACCTCTTCACGCACCATCGACTGACCGGATTTGAGAATTTCTTCCAGTTGTTTCTGCCGGGCCTGCAAATCTGCATCAAGTTGCCGCATGTCCCCGTAGCGCAACCGGGCGGCTTCTTCCAATTTTCCCTGCCGCTGTGCTTCTTCCAGATGGGTCTGAGTCTGCTGGATTTTTTCCCGGATTTCCTTGATGCCGCGCAATACGCCGGATTCACGTTCCCATTTGGCGGTGAGTTCGGCGTTACGCTCATTAAGATCCGCCAGGAGTTTCTGATCTTTCTCCAATTGCTGGCGTGAAGCGTCGTCTTTTTCTTTTTTCAATGCTTCGCGTTGCACTTCCAACTGCATAATTCTGCGCCGCAGATCATCCAGTGCAGCGGGCATCGTGTCATTTTCAATTCGCAATCGACTGGCGGCCTCATCAATAAGGTCGATGGCCTTATCGGGCAGAAAACGCTCGGTAATATAGCGGTTACTTAACGTGGCGGCCGCTACGAGGGCAGCATCCACAATGCGCACGCCATGGTGGGTTTCATAACGTTCTTTGAGTCCGCGCAAGATAGAAATCGTATCCTCAACCGAGGGCTGGGGTACCATCACCGGCTGAAAACGCCGCTCCAAAGCCGGGTCTTTTTCAATGTATTTGCGGTATTCGTCTAAGGTGGTAGCACCGATGCAACGCAATTCCCCGCGCGCCAGGGCAGGTTTAAGCAAATTAGATGCGTCCATGCTTCCTTCCGCCCGGCCGGCACCTACCACATTATGCAGTTCATCTATAAACAGAATAACGCCGCCCGCCGCCTGTTCCACATCCTTCAGAACCGCTTTCAGGCGGTCTTCAAATTCCCCGCGGTATTTGGCCCCGGCCACCAGAGCGCCCATGTCCAGTGCGATCAGCTTTTTATTTTTAAGCCCCTCCGGCACATCCCCGGCTAAAATGCGCTGCGCTAAGCCTTCCACAATGGCCGTCTTACCAACGCCTGGCTCTCCGATAAGCACAGGATTGTTTTTGCTGCGACGGCTTAGAACCTGCATACAGCGGCGAATTTCTTCATCACGACCTATGACCGGATCCAGTTTTCCCTGCCGGGCGGATTCCACCAGATCGCGGCCATATTTTTGCAGGGTCTGGTATTTATCTTCCGGATTCTGGTCCGTCACACGGGAAGTGCCGCGAATATCTTTTAAAGCGGCGAGAACGGCATTTTTATTTATACCCGAGGAGGTCAGGGCATTTTTTGCCGCTGATTGGGAAGCGATTAATCCCAGCAGTAAATGCTCCGTGGAAAGGTATTCGTCCTTCAAACGATCCGCTTCCTTCTGCGCAGCAGCGAGCACCTCGCTGACATCCCGAGCCATGCCCAGCTGCGCCCCACCGGATACACTGGGCAGGCGATCCAGTTGTGTTTCAACGGCGGAATCCAACTGGGCCCCATCTACTCCCAATTTGGCCAGCAGGGGACGGATGATTCCCTCTTTATCCGCCAGCAACGCGGATAACACATGCAGAGCAGTCACCTCGCCATGCTGTTTTTCCGCAGCCAAACTTTGAGCATTGGCCAGAGCCTCTTGAGCTTTCACTGTAAATTTGTCGAAGCGCATAGAACTTCCTTTCCAGGAGCCATAAATTAATCCATCCCTTTCAAGCACATTACAAATGCCATACCAGAAAAAAATAGCGAAAAGATGGCGTTTTTCAGGGGTCAGTTGCCGCCGGGGCAGTCATGAAACTGCCGATATGGCAGAAAGGAATTTTGAGACGAGCCTACCTTGCAATCTCAGTAGCCGGGGATGCAATCCACAACGGACCGCAAAAAGACCGCTGATTACGCCGATCACGCGGATAAACACCGGGCTTCCGTGCTTTGAGACTTCCCTACGCATGACGCACAGCACTGTCTGAGAATCGCCACGGCAATCGCGGATAGTAACCCCACCGGTGAAAATGCCGGTCCCTGAAATAGCGCCCAATTTCCGACCGCAACACCGCTATTCACTTGCGCGCGTATACCAACCCCAATCCCCGCTGTAACCCGTAACCCCGTATAGCATCTCGCATCCCGCAGTTAGCATTCCCGGCGGCTCCAAAGCATTCTAAGTCCTAACTCCCAACTCCTGAATACTCGTCCCGCCCCTGTCCCCTGTAACCTCGGTGGTGGGTCGTTGTGGTGAAATTGTTCATTCAGTGCAACCATTATCCGCCTGAAAAAAGGCCGAAGTTGTTTTCACTCATGAATTCTACATTTTCCGCCGCAGTGGGCCAAGCGGACCCAAAACGAACCCACGCCGGTCAGCACTCATGCGTCAATTCACTTCACCCTATTTCCGCGCCCATCCGTCGAATCGGTGGATGTTCCCTTTTTGTGTGCCTTAAGCTTCCCCGTTTCTCTTCCTCTTGGGAAAGCCCGGGAATATTACATATCTGTTGCTGTGGATTAATTCGTGATCTTCTATATTTATCCTTTGGAACTTCGTGAACAGCTCACGATTCCCAGGAGGCGCTTAATCTCTTCGATTGCCGATGTGCCGCCTTCGGCCACTTCGATGAAACCTCCAACAACAACACACGCTCTGTTCAGCCACATTTCTGCGGAGATCACTGGCATATTATTTTTTGGCGCAAGCGTCAAAGAAAACGGGGGTATCATCTTGAGCACGATATTTTCAACCTCGGTTACCACTATCTTTTTTGTGAATGGCTCGAGTACTTCCGATGTTAGTTCCAATCCTCCTTGCCTCGCAAGCCGCGCGAGTTGTCCCGCGCTAAATAAGTTTCCGGCATCACGAATTGCCCGTAGCTCCTTTGCGACTGTTACGGCCGAAGCATTTCGGAAAAGGGTTTTATGGCTGATATGGTAGGGCTGACGGTACTTTCCGGAGAGCAGTTGCAAATGCCGTAACTTAGTTAAGACATGCCTTCGTGTATCTGCCCCTTTGTAGCAAAAGCTTGAAACACGCTGTTTCGGGTTATTATTCTTCATCGCCGGGCCCTCCTCCATAACAACCACATTGTCTGACCCCCTTCTGAAGGCCAGTTATGATAACGGCCCATTGGCAGCTCCTGCCACTCCCTTCCACACCGCAGGGGCGGCCGCGGTCGCAATCCCCCAATTCGCAGCCGCTTTCCCGCTTTCGCGGGATGCACTTCTCCTTCGCCGCCTGGCGGGCCAGATATAGCAGATATACTGTTAGTATGGCTGCCAAGATCGCCTCCGCCACCGCTTCTGGGATGGACTTTGGGAGCGGAACCGCGATTTTCCCCCACGGATCCACCGCGTTCACCGGGTTGCTTTCAACATATTCATACAAATTCACGCCGCCGACGTAGCCGATCGGATCTCTCTGAATCCAGCGGCCAAGAGTGGGGCGGTAGGTGCGATTGCGGACGTAATACAATTCCGTTTCGGGGTCATAACGGTAGCCGCAATAAATAATTTCATTCGCACCGTAGCCGGATTGCACGTCATCGTTGGCAAACCAAATACCATCCGCACCGGGGCCGGTGAAGATCAACGTATTACCGTAGGCGTCCGTGTCGTACGCCTCAACAATGCCGCCGGTGGAATTCGTTAAGGCCACCGCTCTGAACAGTAAATCCTGCAGCAGATAATACGCGCCGGCGGCCAACGATTGTGTGCCGAGAATGGTGTAGGTGGTAAGCTGTATACATTCATCGATGTATGATCCCCAGATGTACTGCTTAATGGAGGTGTCGGTGGAGCCCGTTCCGCCAAAGGGGTCGCGTTCCTCCACCGTTTGCCAGCCTTGCCACAGATTGTCGGTGGTTTCGTTGGGGATGTTGCCAGCCAGGCCGCCGTTAGAGATTGTTTTCCGCACCCTGCTATTCATGGCATCATATAGATATGTTGCGATAACCAAACCATCGCTGACGCGGTTAATCTGGATTGGCCGGTTCAGCGGATCATACGCGTAAATTAGTGTGCCGTCATTCTTAAGATTGCCGTTGGACGCCCCCGTTGCACCGTCATATACGAAGGTTACAGGGGACAGGCTAGAGGTTACAGACTGCGTGATTTCGTTGAGGTAATTATGGTTTCTCTGATCGATCGTCTGGCTGCCGCCGACGGACATAATGCCCGTGGCTCGCCAGTTGCCCAAGCCGTCGAGATTCCAGTTTTCCTGGGTGTTGCTGCCAGGTAGGGCATTGGCTGCGGTTATGCCGCCACCACCGTTGTTTTGATAGCCCCCGGTGCTGTTCAATATCCCACGCTGATATTGCAACAGTCTGTTGATGGAATCGGCATTGTTGCCATTGGCGGTATCACGGGCAAGCGTGGTCTGGCCTAAGCCGTTGTACTGGAAGCTTTGGGCGGTGGTGCCGCCGATGCCTGCTGCCGGTGCGATGGTTGTATTTGTCCTTCGGCTCATAGGATCCCAAGTGTTGGAGAACACCGAACCATTTTCATCGGTGTATGTTACCACATCATTGGCCAAATCATACCCTCCGCCGAAAGCCCGCTTTTCCGATTCACATTGGGGCAAGAGGCCGTAGCTATTCGAGCCCGAGCAACCGCTTGGCCTCCAGGGCTGCGGCGCGATAGCCATTTCCGCCCGGCCGCGTCACGGAGATAGATCCGCCCACGAAACTTACATCGCCTTCCAGCCAAATGCTCGCACCGAATTCGGGGAAACAGTTCGACGAAGCCATCTCAATATCAAACCTCCCGATTTCCGTCCCCTCAAGGCGTCGGAGATTGACGACGCCCACCTCACGGGAGAATTTTTCGATGACCGCTTTGCTTAGGTCGCCGCGCCCTGAGGATATTAACGCCGCACGTTGAGCCTCGTTGAAGACGGCCTCCATGTCTCTAATTGCCGTGAGCATCTCCGCGGTACTGCTGGCCGTGCACCCCCTGAAAAAGACTTTCTTCGATCGAACAGCACGGCTCATGTTGAGATCGCCCAGCGCCGCCAGCCGCCGCAATCTGCCCAGGAGATTTCGCCGCGTGTCGCCGTTGCGATAGCGAAATGCGACGATATACGGTATGGCGTCGGGTGTATGGGGCCTAGGATTCCTCATGGGCCGCTCCGGCGTAACATCCACAAATTTCAACGCCTTTGTGCGGCCCTGTGATGATTTTTTTCTTCTGGCAACTCCGCCCGCTGCCCACCGCCCCACAGGGACGCAGCAGGTCGCAGTCGTCAAATGAGCAAGGCTCATCACGACGATCCTTCGGCGGGCAGTAGGTATCGCCGGGGATCGAATTGAACACCAGAAACAGCCAAATCCAGTATGGAAGAAAATCAGGCGGAAGTTCATCCGGCGGCCCGACCGGCGCCGGTGCCGGTGCCGGCTTGAGAATTGGCGGAGGGGGCGCAATCGCCGTCGCTCCCTCGGGATCGGTTCGCACCACCGCCCTTCCACCGACATACTCATACAAATTAATTCCACCGGCGTAGCCGATCGGATCGCGTTGCAGCCAGCGGCCAAGGGTGGGGCTGTAGCTGCGGTTGCGCACGTAATACAATTCCGTTTCCGGATCGTATCTGTAGCCGCAATAAATAATTTCGTTGGCACCGTAGGAAGATTGCACATCGTCATCCGTGAACCAGATGCCGTCGGTGCCGGGGCCGATGAAAATGATTGTATTTCCATACGCGTCGCAATCATACGCCTCAACAACCGCGCCGCTGGAATTGGTGAGTGCCACCGCGCGGTACAGCAAATCCTGCAGCAGGTAATACGCCCCGGCAGGCAGCGATTGCGGCCCAAGCGTCGCCAGTGTCGTCAGCTGGATGCACTCATCAATGTACGTTCCCCAGACATATTGCCTTATGGGCGTATCGGTGGAACCACTGCCGCCGGCGGGGTTGCGTTCCTCAACACATTGGTTGCCCAGATACAGGTAATCAGTGGGGACGAGGCCTGAAATTACTACCTTTTGCATCCTGCGGCCAAAGGCGTCATACGCAAACTGCAAAATTGGCGTGACCAATGGACCGGGGGTGCCCACCTGAATGAGCCGATTTAACGCGTCACAGTGGTAGGAGTAAGTGCCGTCATTGGCCAGATTACCGTTACTTGCCCCGGCTACACCATCATATTGGAACGTCACCGCCGGGCCTGTTCCCACCGTCCGCTGGATAATTTCATTGAGCTTGTTGTGATTCCTCTGATCGGTTATCGCACTGCCCGTGCCTTCGGGTGTGTATACACTGCTGGTCCAGTTACCCAGAGCATCGAGATTATAACTTCGGCTCTGATCCGTATTGGGTAACGCAATGGGCGTAGTAACGCTGCCACCGCCGGTGGCTAATACGCCACGCTGATAATCCAGGAGCCGATTCATGGAATCGTAGGAATCATACAGACTGCTGCGTTCTTCAGCGTGCAGGGGACGTTCAAAGAGTTTGTTGGAACTCTTATCATAAGCACTCGTGAAGCCCACCAGGACATTGGTGCCATTGATGAAGCGCTTGCCGATCATGCGGCCTGCACCGTCATACCCCAGTTGGTCTGTAGCAATACTTCCCCAGGCGGGTGTGGGCAGGCCGGATTGGGTCGCCGATCTGGTCTGGGCATCGTTCATATTGGAACACACCAAGCCATTACCCAGCGTTACTGTAGCTATTCGGTTGGCTCCAAAGTATTGCCAACTGGCGATCACGGCACTCGTCGCCGCCTCAACAATCAGTTGGCGACGATAGAGCTTATCGAAGCTATTGTTAATCTGCCTGCTGTTGGGATATGTAAATTGGCTTACCGGCAATGACGTGAACGCATCATTGGTGACATAGCGTGTGTTGCCACCGTAGGTTTGTACTTCTTCCACAGTTCTTCCGATGGAATCATACACCATTGCTGCATCAGCGTTGCAGCCATTGGCGGTATCACGGGCAAAGGTGGTTTGGCTTAAGCCGTTATATTGGAAGCTCTGGGCAGTCGTGCCGCCGATGCCTGATGCGGGAGCAATGGTTGTATTTGTCTTTCGGCTCATAGGATCCCAAGTGTTAGTAAACTTCGATCCATTGCAATCAGTGAATTGTACCACATTGATTGCGGTGATGTAAGTAAACCGTTCTGGCGTAAATGCTGGCGGGTTTCCAGCGTTTTTAGAATTTTGAAACTTCCAATAATTTATTCATTACTCATT
Source organism: Planctomycetota bacterium (assembly GCA_021805985.1). Taxonomy (GTDB): domain Bacteria; phylum Planctomycetota; class Phycisphaerae; order WQYP01; family WQYP01; genus JAMDCX01. Next base: position 59,565 of record JAJZDN010000005.1, read on the forward strand.
ATTCACTGAGCGAAGCGTCGTCGTTCGTTAATCCGTGTCCATCGGTGTAATCTGTGGTTCCTCCGCCTCTGTGGCCTTGGCGAATGGACAAAAATGAGGTTAATTGGATTCTCAAGTCTCCGATGACTCGGCGGACCAGTGGGTCACAGAGCGTCTGAACTTCCAGGATCCGAGGCTCGCGATAATTTGAATCTAATTGATCATCAAGCCCAGGATGGCAGCTTAATTCGGTAATTCCAGGTTCGAGGTTGTTTAACAGCGTGATGAGATTCGCGATGGAAACATTTTCCGGCCTGGGACAGAGATGTTCATCCTGTCCGAAAAAAGCGCCCCAAAAGCGAACCTGGGCACTTGTGCCCCGCAGCACAATTCCCATTTGCGCAGCCAATTCCATCATGGCAGTTTTTATAAATGGCCGCTGATGCGTATGCTGATGAGAATCCAGATGCGTGGGATTACGCTGTGTTAAATCTCTAAACGTCTCAAGCTGATAAGCAATTTCATCACGCACGGCGGAGGGCGTATCCAGCGGCACCACAAATCGCGTCTGCACCCATTGATGATCACGCAGATCCCATTCGCCCAGATCAACATGTAGCCCCAGGCTCAGCGTGGGATCCTCAAGGGCGTATTGTATCGCGTGGTGTGCTGCGGGGGCATGCACCATCAGACTGGCGCTGGTCAAAACACCGTGCTGACGACATTGAATAATGCCACGGTTGGTTTCAGTGCTTAAGCCGAAATCATCCGCATTAATAATTAACTGCTTTTGTTTTTCCTGAGGCCTTACAGTGCCAGTAGAATTCAGCATCCAATTTGATCCAAGACATTCTTCAAAACTATTTCCGCAGAAAAGTACTGCTGGGCAATTTCCCGTGCGGCCCGGCAATGACCGGGATAATCGGCATTAATTGCATCAGCGGCCGTAAGGATATCATCCATGGTCTGAAAAGAAAACAGTCCGCGTCCGGTAGGTAAATGATTACTGAAACCGGTTTCCTGATTAATCACCGGCCGCCCCGCCGCCAGATAACAGGCGCTACGATCACTGAACCAGCCGCTTCGAAGGCGGATGTTCTGATCTTTGGCCACGGTAAATTCTCCGCGGGATTGCCGGATGTAATTTCGATAGCGTTCCATATCCCGTGAAACCGTCACGGGGTCGGCAACGCGCCATTGATTTGCTTCCAGAAGGGTTCGCGTTGGGGCATCGGCACCGGTTGCCAGTTCAAATGGCGCGGAGCAGCGCTTCGGCAAATCAATAAATTTGAGGAATTCACGATCCTTGGACCAGTGATATGTTTCGCCGTTAAATACGATATCCTTTCCCTTGTTTTTCCAGGTTGCGATCGTATTGTACGCCGCGCCGGCAATCACCGGCAGCGGCTCCCATAAATCCAGGAGCACTGGCTGGCGCGTGGGCCGCCAGTGGTAGCGCCCTGCGGGAAGTTTGCAATCCGGATGGCCTAGATTTTCACCATAGGTAAAGTGATGCGTATACTGATCCAGCGTGGCCAGCGTTCTGGGATCATTCTGGGAAATGCGAATTTGCGATTCGACTGGATCAGTCTCCAGATAGACGCGTACAGGACAACGCAGATGTTCTTCCCGCAGTTCCTGCGCTCCGGTAACGTTGATCATCACATCCGCAGTTCGGTATAGTTCTGTGATTTGTGAGTCGGTCATGCCATAGCATTTCCCGCCTTCATAATTCCCGCGAAATACCCAGCGGTCCACCAGACCGTGCTGGCTTAGAATGGGAGCCACCGCATTAATATTTGCTGAAGCGTCAGGCGAGCAATCGCCTAAATCAGGGTCGTATACCCACCGTGCGGAATCTTCCACATAATAGGGGTCATACCCCAGCTTCCGCAGGCCCAGCATAAAGTGCAGAAATTGATAGCTTACCCCGGCCAGCGGATACCAGAACAGGATTCCGAAAACAATTATTTTAGGTTGGGTTGTTTTGCCCACGGTCGTCCTCCTTTTCCTGCAGGAAGCGAATGATTCGCGCCGGGTTGCCGGCGGCAATACAATACGGAGGTATATCGCAGTCCACGACAGATCGCGCGCCAATGATGCTGCCGTCACCGATCCGCACGCCCGGTAATATGCAGCAATCAAAACCAATCCATACGTTATTGCCAATGACTATCGGGCGCGGTTTTATGGCGGCCGGTAGTCGGCGGTCGCGCCCGGCGGCAAGGGCCTCCAGCATGCGCCGGCGCGATGGAATATCTTCCGGGGCACGGAAATTGTCCATCATGACCACATTCCAGGACACCAGACAGTGTGTGCCGATGGTCACGCTCTGATCACAGATCAGCCATAAGCCATTAAGCAGGCTGTACGCGCCCACATCCAGTACCGCGTCGGGACCCATGTCAAACATGCAGCCCATATAAATCGAGCTGTTTTCTCCCAGCATGAGCGCCTGATCGCGCCTGCTGCGGAATAGTTGAAAACTCCAGGACGTTTCTACATAGGCACCGTCGCCCACTGCGGCATTGTCTGGAAGGTATCCGTTATGCCAGTCGCCTGGTATCGCGCGGCGCATCATAAAGCCTCCACCGGGCGGGCCGGATTGCCCGCCACCCGTGTGCCCGCCGCAACATGGCGCGTTACCACGCTGCCCGGCCCGATCCACGCCCCCCGGCCGATATGCACACCCTTAAAAATTGTGGCGTTAGGCCCAATCCACACATCATCCTCAATGACTACCGCCGCCGTCAGCACGTTCGGCCGTGGCCCACGGGCAGCCGGCGAGCAGGCCACAGCATCCAGAATTCTTTCTGCGGGGGCAATGGGATGAAAATCACTGTCCGCGATAACCGCATTCCATCCAATAAGGACGTAACTGCCAATGGCTATGGATAATTCACACATCAGCACAGCGCCGGTGAAACAGCAGAAACTGCCGATGCTGATCCGGCCCGCCGGCCCCACAGAAAATTGCACCCCATCCATGGTCGCGTGAGCACCGATCGCCAGCGCATCGGATAGCTGCCCGCGAAATCGGCGAAACGCCGCTTTACCGATGATGCTGGTATTTTCACCGACGTGAACTCCCCCCGGCAATGTTCCGCCGTCCCACGGGCTCATCCAATCAGTCGATGGCGTGCTCATGGTACCTCCGCCGCTTGCATCTCCGGGTGAAACTGCAAATTATACAAATGCCGGTATAGACCATCCTGTTGCAGCAATTGATCGTGCGTTCCAGTTTCAATTAAGGCTCCGCCCTGCAGAACGATAATCTGATCCACATACCGCACGGTATGCAGGTGATGCGCGATAATAATGGTGGTGCGGCCCGCCATAAGCCGCCGCAGTGCCGATAAAACATCTGCTTCGGTTTGGGCATCCAGGCCGGTGGTGGGTTCATCCAGCACAACAATACGCGCATCTTTCAGAAATGCCCGCGCCAGCGACAACCGTTGCCGTTGCCCACCGGAAAGCATCACACCGCGCTCTCCGATGACCGTATCAAAACCCGCCGGCAACGCCTGAATAAAATCCCACGCGCCGGCAGCGCGGGCGGCGGCATGGACATCTTCGAGTGTGGCTTCCGGTCGGGAATAGGCGATATTTTCATGAATGCTGACATCAAAAAGCACAGGCTCCTGCGGCACAATGGCAATTTGCCGTCGCAGAGACGCCAGCGTAATATCACGCAGGTCGCAGCCATCCAGCAAGATCCGCCCGTGAACCGGATCATAAAAACGTAAAATCAGCGCCGCCAGCGTCGTTTTGCCCGCACCGGACGGCCCTACCACCGCCACCGAAGTACCAGCCGGAATTGTCAGGTCAATACTGCGTAGCACCTTTTGGTCCGGTTGGTATCCGAAGGTGACATGCTCAAATTCGATTTTACCGAGCACCGGCGTTTTTATCGCCTTGGCATGCGGAGAATCGCTGATCAGCGGTTTTTTATCCAAAATTTCAAAAACCCGATGCGCCCCGGCCACCGATCCTTGAATTGACGATGCGGTATAAGAAAGTGTTTCCAGCGGCTTAAACAACAGGGCGGTGTAGCCGACCATCAGAACGATATCGCCAGGGGACAACTGCCCGGCGAGCACCCGGCGAGCCGTCATCCAAATGATCGCAGCGGTTCCGCACGCGAACAAAACTGCTACGCCGCTTTGACTGGCGGTTTGCAAAAGTGTCAGGCGTAAATTGGCCTTCAGGCTTTCATTGGCCTGCTTGGCAAAGCGCGTTGACTCAAGAGCCTCGCGGCCAAAAGCTTGCACCGCGCGAATACCGCCCAGGGTTTGCTCCACGCGCGTGCTGACCCGGCTTTCGTACTCATGCACACGCGTAGATAGCTCGGTCGTGGGCTTTTCCAGCCCCCGCACCAGCACCAGCAGCACGCAGCCGATGATAAGAGCCACCACCGCAATCTCCCAATCCTGTCCCACCATCACGACGGCAATACCCACAAGTGTGACCATTGATGAAATACCCGGCACCAAGCCGGCATTAAACAAGGCCTGCACTGAATAGGTATCCCAGGTAATGCGGTACAAAGAGTCGCCGACCGTGGTGGAATCATGGAAACTTAAGGGCAGTCGCTGCATATGTTCAAAGACGCGACAGCGGAGTTTAAAGACCATGCGCAAGCCGGATGAAATCAAAAGCCACGTGCTTATAACAGTTATCGCCGCGCTTCCCACACTTAAAAGCAGCAAGGCCAAACATAATAGCGCGATCAATCCCAGCTTGTTGTTGCCGATGGGCAGCCAATGGGCGATAAAGTTTTGCGTGGCGACCAGAAATCCGGGCGGTGCAGATTTGGTCGCTACCACATTCATAATGTATTTCAGGGGCCAGGGCTGCAAAAGCCCCAGTAATGAGCCTGACAGCATCAGCAACAAACCAACACCTGTGGTTCGCACTTCGCCATCCATGCACAACGCCAGGAGCCGTGCAGCCGTGCGCATGGCACCGGGCCGGGCGGATCGAACCGTTTGAGCCGGCAGCACCTTCATGGATCATTCCTGACTTCGCATTCACCGGGCCGATTCTGGCGGATATATTTGAAGATGACCGCCAACGCCGCTCCGGCATCCATGGACGCCCGTAGCGCTAGCGCCCCCGCCACCACCAGCATGGGAATAGCGCCGGGCCAACTGCGGGCACCTAAATCAAAGATACCCAGCGCCGTTACAGTAACAAGAATAACCAAAATAAAACGTGGAAATGTCGGGCAGGTGCGGAGTCGGGCCAACTGCCGCCCATTACCATGTTCCTCAATAGCCAGCCGGACGCGCAGAGATCCGAAGGTACCGCTGCGACACATCAGATCCCACCGGTCAAAATCACCTCCGCGCTGCACGCACATCCCTTCCTGTTTAAGGAAAGTTTCCAGGTCAGCCAGGCGATCTTCGGTACCGCGCCACGTTTCACTCCAGAGAACAAATTCCCGCGGCACGGGAATGTCCAGCCCGCTGGGAAACCGCATACGCCACGGAGATAAGCCACGCGACAGCCGCCCGCGCAAACGCGCCACCGGTTGAATGAGATAACACCACATGGTCAGAAGCCGCAATTTTAACACGGCCTTCCGGGTACGGGGAATCTCATCAAAGCGGCAATAAAACGCACCGATAACCGCCTGGGTCACGGTCGCGGTCAGGGCCGCCAAAAGCAATAAGCCCAGTACCACCGGATGCCAGTAAAAGCCCACCATGAACATCACGCTTAACATCAGCACGCCTAGATACCATTCTGGCGTCATCGCCAGTGACATCAGGACGCCCGGTGATCCGTGGTAAACACTTTGAAACAACGCCCCTCCCCAGGAGCCATGATATATTCTGCGGCGTCCCCAATTAAGAAACTGCCACAGTCCGCGGCCGTATAGCCGCCCCCGCCAGGCGATGTGGCCAAAGGCGTTATATTTTTCCGGCCATTTACGTTCCAGCATGGCTTCAGCTTTACCGTAATTCAACTGTTGCCGCCAATAGGCACGCAACGAATTTCTGCGTTTATGCCACACCACAGCCGCCGGGCTAAAGCCCAAATGCCAGCCGCGCGCCTGCAGCCGCCAGCACGCATCAACATCATCACCGGCAATGCGAAACAGGGCATCAAAACCACCGACCGCGCGCAAAGATTTGGTAAGAAACGCCATGTTGCAGCCGGGAATGTGCTCGGCCTCGGTATCGCTTAACAAAACGTGAATCGGGCCACCGGGGGAATGGGCTACTGCATCGGCAATATCCGCATCCCCGGGCGGTGCGATATTCGGGCCGCCCACGCCGACATATTTCCCGGTGCGGAATGTTTCCACCAGAAAATGCAGCCAATACGGTGTAGGACAGGCGTCATCATCCAGATAGGCAACAATTTCCCCCGTAGCGGCCTCTAATCCGATGTTACGGGCGTTGCTAAGGCCCTTGTTTTTCGATTGAATTAATTTCACGGGATATTCTCGTACAATCTCCTCAAGCCCGTCACTTGAGCCATCATCAACTACAATGACTTCGTAGTCGGCGTAGCGCAGTCGGGAAACGCCCTCCAGGCAGAAGCGAATCGTGCGCGAGCCGTTATAGCTGCAGATCACAATTGAAACTTTCGGCCATTTCGCATCAACCCGGAATGGCAATTTGGAAAAGGCATCCTGCGCTGCAACTAAAGCAGGCTTGGCGCGGCGATCGCGTGTTGTGAGTCCGAACTCCCAACCGGTAATTTCGCTTCCGCCGCGATACCATTCATCGGTCCAGGCGAACAAAAAAGTGCCGGCGCAGCCGCTTTTAAACACGCTGCGAATCTGCCATCCCAGCGTGCCGGCCTGCTGGAATTCTCCTTTTGATAAACTATCTAACCCGATTTCCGCCAGCAGCAAGGGCTTGTCACCGGCAATATTGTGCAAGCGGCTGATATATTTGCGAAGCTTCTGCTTATCTTCCAGATACACATTCATTGCCATGAAATCCAGGAAGGGCAGATACAGATATTCTGTGGTGGGATAATTGACGTACGTAACCAGAGCAGCCGGGTCAACTTCCTTCGCCACGCTGTACAGCTGTTTGAGAAACCGCTCAATGCGGCGAAACCCGTACCAGCGGACAATAGGGGCCGGAATTTCATTGCCGATGGCGAACGCCAGTACAGCCGGATGCCCGGCACACTGCTGCACGCCCTTACGCACGCGCTCAATGATTGAATTCCGCGTTCGCGGATGATCCAGAAAGGCAATATGCTGCTCCCATGGCAATCCCACAAACACATGCAGACCATGCCGCTGCGCCGTGTCCAATAGCCAGCGGGGCGGAACCGTATAGACCCGCACCGAGTTCACGCCGTGTTCAGCCATCATGGAAAAATCAGCGTCTACCGTTTCGGGAGTGTGGTACTCGCACCCGTCCGCCTCGGGGCGAAATGGCCCATAGGTTACGCCTTTTATAAGAAATGGCTCGTCACCACAACACAAAAATTTTCCATGGACCGATAACCGAGGCGCTGGCTCATCCGTGGAATAAACCACCGGCGATGGCGTTACTACCATAGGAGGCGATAAAGTTGTCTGGGTCATGAATCCACTTCTCCTCACCTCATCCCCGAGTTCAAGTTGATGATTATAGCATAATTTATCGAATTGCCATAAGGCGTGCGATTTCTAATGCCACGCGACGCGCCGCAGGCATCTGATCCGAGTGTGCGGCTATGGGTGCAGTGAGGACCGCCAATTCCTGCGACATAGCCTGGCGCTTGTCGGGACTTGACAATAAACTGGTGGCGGCATCAATGAGGGGTTGTACCGGACCATAAAAAGGCATAAATTCCGGAACTATCTCGCGATCCGCCAGAATATTTACCAGGCAAAGGAATTTGCTTTGAATTAAAAACCGCCCCACCAGATTCCACTTCCACCATGCCACACGATACATCACAAGCATCGGTTTATGATGCCGCGCTATTTGCAACGTCGCCGTTCCACTGCATGCAATGACCAAATCCGCCCAGCGAATAACGGCATCGGTAACGCCGGTGCGCACGTCAATTTTAGCCCCGTACCGCGGTAGAATATTCCGGATTTGCCACGCTCTGTCCGCATCCGGTGCCGCGGCCACCGCCGCAAGGTTTGGAAACTTGCCACGCAGGGTAAGAAATGTTTCCAGCATCGGCGGTAAATTTGCGGCAATTTCCGCTTTGCGCGACCCTGGCAGCAACGCCAGGCGTAGCGGCGCAGCGGGCAGCGGAGGTTTCACCAATTCCGGATCAGATTCGGGCCGGTTGGCGGCCTGATCAAATAACGGATGCCCCACATACACTGTATGCACGCCTTGGTGGCCAAAATAATGCTGCTCGAAGGGCAAAAAGCAACACAGCGTATCAACCGTGGCACGAACCACTTTAATGCGCCAAGGTGCCCAGGCCCAGAGTTGCGGGGCTACGTAATAACAGACTGGAATGCCTAATCTCTGTCCCAACCGGGCGATACGTAAATTCACCGTGGGAGCATCAATCGGAATAATCACGTCGGGCTTATCAAGCGCCAATTCCTTTTTCATCCGCTTCAGCAGGTCCAACCAGTAACCGATCTGTGCCAACGCCCCCACCAACATCGCTGAATTTTTGGTCGGGTCGGCAAACAGGCTGCATCCCGCTTTGGCCATTTTCGGTCCGCCGATACCAATAAAGCGGGCTTTGGGAAATTCTCCGCGCAACGCCTCTATCAAGGCTGCTCCCAAGGCATCGCCGCTGTGCTCCGCTGCGGAAAGAAAAAATACTGGCGAACTGATGACTTACGACTCCTTTACGCCATACTCATGGCGAACCTGCGGATAGGCCCGCGTTTCCACCGCCCGTACATACGCACGGGCCGCTTCCGCCACTGCCGCCGGAACTGTGCCGAAGCATTCCACAAAGCGCGGCACCTTTTCCGTATAACCCAGCATATCATGTAAGACCAGCACATGCCCATGACAGCTTGGCCCCGCCCCGCACCCCAGCACAGGACACTCTACCGCTTCCACAATCCGCCGGCTCACGCGGTCCGGGACCGCTTCTAACAACAGTAGTTCCGCACCGGCCTGCACCATAGCCACGCCTTCCCCCACCAGCCGATCCGCCTCCGGCTCTGTGCGACCTTGATAGCGATACCCCCCCTGCTGCACAGCACGCTGCGGCAAAAGGCCCAGATGCGCACAAACCGGAATGCCCGCCATGGTCATCGCCCGAACGATGCTTTCATGCCGCAGAAAGCATTCCAGTTTCACGCAGTCTACACCGGCCTCCACCAGAAACCTTTTTCCATTGGATACAGCTGATTCCGCAGTGGCATAACTGCCGAACGGCATATCCCCCATCAGAAATACCTCCGGTGCCCCGCGCCGCACCGCACGGGTCAGCAGGATGATAAAATCCATGGTGGCATGAATTGTGGAGGATTCACCGAGTACCGTCGTGGCGGCGGAATCCCCCACCAGCAGAACCGGCACGCCGCAGTTGGCTAAAATTTTGGCGGTTGGAAAATCATAACACGTCAGCATGGCAATCGGTTGCTGCTCCTGCCGCATGGTTTTTAACGTATTAAGCGTCATTTTACCGGCAGGGCGCTGGGCCGGTACTTCAGCCGTCGGCTTGCCATCAACAGAAGATACAGTCATAGGGCAACTCTTTTCCTGACCCAATGTTCCAAGCAGCATTATAACGAGTTACCCGGACTGTTATAGTACTAACTCCCTAACTTGCAACTGTATGCCGGTTGTCACCCCTGTATCCTGCAACATCGAACGGCATCCGGCATCGCGCATTTAGCAGCGTCAGAGCCTCCAATCATCGCCTCCGCAGCATTTTGGCCGGCTACGGCTGGCCGTGGCGGATCAGAATAATCTTGTTTCCACGAGCTTACCCAGTATTTCGCAATAATTCACCGCGGTTATCCATGACGGACATTGATCCAGCGCCTCGTCCATTACTTCAGCGCCCTTTTCGCCCTGCATGTACGCCAAAGCCGCCGAGGCATCGATGATGTTCACCTTACTCACGCCGTGCATCCCGCTTCCGCTCGGCCATCAGTTCACCGCTGAGGCTTGCTCTGCCGCGCAAGTAACGCCGTACCCCTCGGCACGCCCTGTGTCGCGCCGCTCGCGGACTGATCAGCGTGGCGTAATCTGCCTGGACATTTAAAACCACGCTGGTGCCGATCCGCAGATCCAACTGTTTGCGAGCCCATGCCGGAATAATGATCCGCCCGCCCTGTTGTACTCGCAGATTGATGGTTGCCGATGCACTCATATCGCATTCCATTGATTATGTTATACTTTATGCAACATGACATAATGCTTATGAAATGTCAATTCGCCAGAGTCCCATTATGAAAAACGGCATCGGCACCGCAAATATTTCACTGCGGACGCAAGCCTATCACACCGTCATGCAGCAACTGCAAGCCGGAAAAATCAAGGACGCCTACGCCCTGCGCGACGCCCTTAACGCCGCCCTCAAACAATTCTCCAAACCACCCAAATAACCCCACTTTACCCCGCAAAGCAATGAACCAACCCTCCTCATATCTGCGTAATCCACGCAATCCGCGGTTACCTCCCGTTGTGATCGCAGGCGGAAAGTGTCAGGTAACTTTTTTTGGCGTGATTTTTTCGTTTGGCATCCCATCCGACTAGTGTTATAGTACTATAGTCATTTGGAGAGATGTCCATGCGGCTTCGAATTGAGCCATCATCCGGCATGCCCATCAGCCGACAGCTCGCGGACCAAATCCGTTCGCAGTGCGTGGCGCAGGCCTTAAAGCCCGGCGACCGCGTGCCCAGTGTGCGGGAGCTGGCCCGCGAACTGGCTGTTAATCAAAATACTATTCTACATGTCTATGAACGCCTGACGGCTGAGGGTTGGCTGGAAACCCGCCAAGGCAGCGGAACCTTCGTCAAGGTCAATCCCGGTGCACGGGCGCATAAAATCGCTCAGACCCAATCTCTGCTGGCGCAGCTTCGCCAAGCGGTTCAACAAGCCCGGCTGCTGGGAATCACTTCAGAAGAATTACATGACATGCTTTCTGCATCCATGAACTTGGAAACTGAATCGGATACTCAAGTTGAAAGGAGAACCTTATGACCCCGGCGATACGTATTACTAATCTGACCAAAACCTTCGGCTCCAAGCCGGCCCTGCGGAGCGTGAATCTGGAAATCCCGGCGGGTGCTACCGTGGGATTAGTTGGAGCCAATGGGGCCGGCAAAACCACGCTGATAAAATGTGCGTTAGGTTTACTGCGGCCCACGTCCGGGCAGTGTGCGTTACTGGACGAATCCGCATGGTCGCTGTCCGCAAAGGCCAAGGGGCGTCTGGGCTATGTGCCGCAGGTGATAAGCCTGTATCCGTGGATGCGTGTGCGAGAATTGATCCAATATACTGCGTCGTTTTACGCGTCATGGAATGCCCAACTCACGGACCGGCTGGTGCGGGAATGGGATATTCCCCTGGACGACCGGGTGCGGGGATTATCGGTGGGACAGAAACAGAAGCTCGCGATTCTTACCGCCGTAGCGTATCAACCGGATCTACTGATTCTGGATGAGCCGGCGGCCAGCCTGGATCCGCAGGCCCGCAGGCAATTTCTGCAACTGCTGGTGGAACTCACCGAACCGCAACAACGCACGGTCTTATTTTCCACGCACATTATGTCCGATCTGGAACGCGTTGCAGATTATGTAGCCATGATGCAGAAAGGCCAAATCATTTACTTCGGTTCCCTGGAAGACCTTAAAGACCGCACCCACTTGAGCCTGGAAGACGCCTTCCTGCAAATGCAACAGGGGGTGGCCAATGGCTAATCGCTATACCGAAGTATTGGCGACTTACGTGCGCCGCCCATTTTCCTCGTGGGGCGAGGCAATCTGGATGGCGTTTATCCTCCTGATTGTATTCTCCGGTAGTCCGGGGCATATTGGCGACGATTCCATTGCATCCCGCGGGTTATTTTTAGGCATGTGGCTTTGGTTGCACTTCCGCGAACAGATGGTGCACCCGCGCCGGGCAATAACGCCCCATTACGTTTCGACAAGTACAGCAGTCTTCGTACCACTTGGACTGTTGGCTATCACATGGCCTGCGCTTTTTATGCCGGCCCTGGGCCACAGTTTTCGGGCTAATTTAACTTTTTCCCTGGCCGTCTATGTTTTCGGCCTGGTTGGATGGGCTGTCGCAGCCAATTCGTTTCTGGTGATGATCCTATGCGCTGCAGCGTTTTTCGGCCCACTGGGTTATCTGTTTGGGAGTTTCCCTTCCCCAAAACATTGGGCCGCCCCTCCATGCCTCCTGGCTGCTGGGCTGGTTGCGGGGTTCTGGGCAATATGGAAGCTAAGCCACATCACCGAAGACCAAGGCGGTTACGGCCGCATGGCGGATGAAGGGCTTGCGTTTTTGGGTCGCGCGGCCGGGCATGTTTTTGGCCGCCTGTTGGGACCTGCCAAAAGCGTACGTCGGGTAAACGAACAAGAAAGCCAGATCACCTACGGGACGCCATTGGCTTTGGATGGAACCCTTAGAGACACGTTGCGCCGCTGGCGACACACCGGATGGCTGGCGCTATATCTATCCCCGGCCGTCTTCGTGTTATGTTATTTTACCTCGCTTGCCGGGTATAAACTTATACACCCTTCTTCTAAGGCGATATGGGAATTTCAACTGGGCGGCTTGTTTATTTTCCTCTGGATAATTGTGCTGCCCTTGGTGGTCTTACTCCGGTGGCGGGCGGCTTGGTCGTGCATGGCATCCGAGTCACTTCGTCCGGAAAGCCGAGCAGGATCGATCAGAGGAATCTTTCTAACCCTCGCTTTTCAGATTCTTATGGCGTGGCTTGCAATCGCCGCCACAATATGGCTGGCATCTGTGATCGCATCCCACGCCATGACAGGCATGGCCACTTTGACTTTATATCTGTTGGCAACCGGTATGCTTCAGCCTCTTGCATACGCGGTCGCGTGCTGGCTGCTTCCCTTGGGCATACGGGCAACATACTTTGCCGTCGCCGGAGTCGAAATGGCAGGGGTGACCACCGCTTTCAGTTATTTTGGCCCCTTTCAGGCGGTAGGTGCCGCCGCCGTCCCCATGGCCCTCGGCCTGATTCTTATCCCGTTCGCTTACCGCCACTGGCTGAACATGGAAATGGGGTGACAAATGAAATATAAACAAATAGCTGAAGTTTTCATTTTGCCGCGTTCCTGATAATCCACTGAAACCTCAGTAGTGCAGCCAGTTTTTTGTTTGCGATCGCGTTAGCACCTCGGGTTGGTTGTAGATTTTTTTCAGCAGGCTGGGCTTCTCATGGGGGGCCTGCACACGGCCGACCCAACTGACTTCATAATCCCAATACACACCAAAGTGAAATGCCTTTTTCGCATTCACCACGCCGCCAAATTCAGTCATGGCAATTAGTTTATTGGAAAAATGATTGCGGCAATTCTGCCAAACGTTACTTAGTGTGTCATTGGGATCGGTCGGATACTCATCCACTCCGACAATATCAACATATTTGTTCCCAGGATACCAGGCCCCTTTACCGGAAGTGGTATACACCCATATTAAGTTATGCAGATGAAAGTGATGCGTAAAGCGATGATACATGAGCCGCCAAAGCTGCTTAAATGGTCCCGGTCCGTGTGCTCCCCACCAGAACCAACCGCCAGATGCTTCATGCAAAGGCCGCCAGAGGATAGGAATGCCGGCACGATTAAATTTCTCAAGCTCCTTGGCAATAGCATCCATATTGCTGATCAGCAGTTGATAATTTTTACTCTGCGGATGAGCCAGCACTTTGGCAATATTAAACTTCGTGGAGCTGGTGTAAAAACCTGACCACCAATGTGATACGACAGTTTTTCCCTTGGCGTTAACATAAGTGTGATCAATAAGTTCAGCCGGTGCATTCCAGTGCCATGAGATGGTCAGGATAAAACCATGCCGTGCAGCGTTAATGAGTTTGCGCACCTCATGATGCGGATTGGCACCATGCTCCAGGCGTGTCGGCGAGTAATTAATGAGATCGCCACCCATAATAGATGGATACTGGCCGGTTATCCGATGCACATAGCTGGCGTCCGCGTTGCTGTAGACGCCTGTCAACATTTTGCGGCCATATACGGCAACGAGATGGCTCATAAGCGATCTGGCTTGCGGCGTGGCATCCGGGTCACTTAATTGAGCGCTAGGCCGCGCCGGCGGCGGCGGTGGCTGGTCCGGAATAAAGGTGACGGAATCTATGCTGTAATATCCCCATCCGCCGCCGATGGAAACCACATTCTTTCCCGCCTTGAGGCTCACCAGGCCAGCATTAAAATTAGAAAAGTGCTTCGGCGATGATGGAAACATACTGGAATGTTGGTTGCCGTTAACCACCAAGATAAAGCCTTTTTGACCGGGGGAACTGTAGCGAATGATCGCGTCATAAAGCCCCGGTACGGGAATGTGAAACGTCATAACCAGCCGATGATTGGGCTTGGTAAACCCTGTGACGTAGCCGCTGCCTTTAAATCCCGGAATAGTTTTGGCTACGGTTAAGCCCATAAGCTTTCCATGCTTGGCAAGTTGCGAAATAATCGGGCCGCCAGCCTGCACCGGCGATAATACCAACATCAACACCAGCATCGCCGGTGCAACGGAACGCCACGGCGTTAATTTGCGGCCATACGTGTTTGCAGGCCCGCGCTTTGGGCAAGCGGGGACCGGACCAAGCACTTTGACTATTCGATGGGATATTTGCATGTGTCAGTTCTCGCAATAATTAAACCCGACAACCAATTGCCTGCCTGATATTAAATCGGACCGGCGACTAAACTTTATCATACGCCATTCTTGCCGCAAGGATGCAGGGCGTAAAAATATTTATCGTGAACGCAACTTAGATTCTTCGGGTAAGGCCCGGTGTCGGGTGCCTGACAGTTTCCTTTCCGTCAGTTTCTTTTCATGCCAAGGGAACGCTATAATTTAATTAAGGTCGTGCTCGTGGTAAGCAGCGCGGCCCCAACCGGCCGCGAACGGTCTTTGATAAACAAAGATCGTTTCCGGTGTCAGGCGGAACCAGTGGGGTGGATTTTCCAGGAAGCACCTGATCGTGAAAGCGCGACACGAAGTTTGTAGGCGTGGCAGACCCTTAGTGCGATGTAACACGTTACTGCTGGGTTTTCTCGCCATATTGGTGGCGGGCTGCCAACAAAAGCTGCCGTTGCAACCCATTACCGGTCCAGCCACTACGTTTAATTCAAACGTCCAGACCGGCACCCCCTTAAGCGGCCCGCGTAAAAGTGCCAGCCTGTTAAAGAATGCACCGGGCTTTATTGTCCGCGCCCAGTTTTGGCGACTCTATTATTTCCCGCGCGTTGCCTTGCCCGCGCTGGCCGCCCAAAGCACCCTGATGATTAATAACGCGGCCCCCCGCCCCACAATGGCATTCCCCGCCCTTAGCGCCGGTGCCCGATTCGGCATCATTAAAAGCAGCGCCGCATTTCATGCCATACTGCACGCTCCGGCGGTCAAAGCGATGCCTTGTGGCCAGGCGTCCGCGGCATTATGGCCGGGATTGTCTGTGGCCATGCGGCTGACCGATTCATCCGGCTTGCCTATCCGTGGCACGGTGCTCCGACAGAGATTAGCTTTGTGGGTATGGCAGCCCAAGGCTGCGCCGCGGAAAGTCGGCATCGCTTTTGAATTCAAACGATTAAGCACCGCCCCCACCGTGCCAACGCTTATTCGGCAGCTTCAGGTTTTACGGACGCGCCAATTAACTATTGCCACGACGTATGGCGCGGTCATGCCATTCCGCTTTCTCAATGGCGACAGTCAGGCCGTAGCCATTCTGATCACCATTTCACCCTGGACCGATACACCGACGAATCAGTTGGCAGCCAAAACAAGTCGGCAAAGCGTTACTACCACCAAGGATTTCCATTCGCCCAAAGAACGGTTAAACCGCCCCGACCTGATCGTGGCCATTGATAATATCGGTAAGCCGGGAGCAAGACGGACATCGCTGGTTTATCTCGCGGGACAGACCGGGGCCAAGCTGACCCAGGATGTTGCCGCGGTAGCGCAAACGCCAGTGCTTGGCGAGCTGGTGAAGGCAGTGGCCGCCAATACCACCGATGCGCCAGCCATGCCCGTCACAACACTGGGATGGGTATTGGATAAAACCACCTATCGGCTGCTCTATGACATGCAGAAAACAAAACATCTACCGGAACAGTTGCGAATAGCGATGGCCCTGCATCTCGGTGAAGCTGCCTGGCACGCTTCCTCACTGGATGAAATCGCCCGGAACCTGGCTTCGCGCCAAGATTACCGACGGCGGATTATCAGAGAGAATCTCATCTACCTCGAAGATACGTCACCTGCCGACCGCCTCACCGCGTATGACTGGTTGCAAACCCACCATCTGGCACCCCCGAATTACAACCCGCTGGCTGGTAATCAAGCCCGGAACGCAGCATTGGATAAGGCCGAAAATAATCCCGCGTATATGCGGAGGATACAGCAGTGACCAATACGCCCAACCCCGCCCCGCCGCCCACGCCGGAAGCAACCCGGTCCCGGCGATCCGCCCGCTTCGCGGCGTATCGTCGTCGCAGCGTATGGGCGATTTTCATAATCGCCGGTGTGTTGTTACTGCTGCGCGTTGCTCTGATATTTATTTTCCCCATGGTGCTGGAGCACGTGCTGGCCTATTACGGCCTCACCGCCAGTTACAACGATATTAAGTTGGACGTTCTGGGCGGCGATGCTGAAATATGGGGCTTGAAAATCCGCCCGATCAACGGCGGCCCGAATGTCATGGATGTTCAATACTGTCATGGTAATATCTCTACACCTAATTTGTTTCGTGGCCAGTTGTATGTTCGCCGGGCTGTGGCCGATGGTGCGGACTTGTTTTTTCGGCGCACCGCCAAGGGGAATTGTCCGTTGCTGGACGCTCTTTTATCCCATTCACACGGCACCACCCTCCGGAAAAATACCAAGAAATCCATCAACCTTGCCGCGCCGTTGCGCGTGGAGGCGTTCCGGCTTGAACACCTGCAGTTGCATGTCATAGATCACAGCGTCACGCCAGCGGTGCACCTGGGTATTACGGTTAATGTGCGGGTTTCCCACCTGGGGCGACGGCGTGGCGCTACGGCTTTTCGCCTTGATTTATGGTCCTCCACCATGGTAGACGTGCTGCATATTGAAGGATCGTTAACCACAGGCCGCAGTGCCTTGCTGGCCAAGGCACGCATCTTTATGCGTGGATTACACCTGCAACCCACCGCAGGTTATTTAAGAAAAATGGGCGTACGGCCCGGGCCGGCAGGCATTTCACTAAGCGCCAGCAGCACATTGGCGTTGCACGTCATCAAAGATAAAGCCACCGCATCCGAGGCGATTACGACATTATTGAAGTTGCGACATTTTATTCTCAGTTCCGGCGACCGCCCCGCACTGGGCATTGATAACCTTACCGCCTCAGGGCGACTGGCCGGGCATCTTGTGGATGTTCAGACGCTATCGATCCATGGAGTTACCCTTAACGCGGGACGCGATAAAATCGGACTGTTTCACTTCGCGGGCTTGGATATACTGCGGCATCTGGCGGGCCCCAATACACCTCCGGTACTGGCGTCCACACTTCCTCATCCCGCCATCCTTGTTCCAATCCAACTGCCTGGTTTGCGCAAAGTTTACATTAAAAACGCCGGTAGCTATCTCTATTCGACAGACCGCTTGAAACTATATAACGTAAAGGCCGTGTTCCGTGATGCCGATGTTATGCCACACGCCCGGCTAGAGCTTAGGTTGCACACCTTTAACGCAGTAAGCAGCGGCGGTCTACCTGGCACAGCGGGGCAGAAACTTACCATATCCGGAACCGGTACGGCACCCGGCGTTGCCGGCGCACTAACCATTTCGGGCAACATGCGGCCGTTTGCGAAAATTCGCACTCTCATGTTGCATCTCGCCGCGTCTAATATTACCTGTAAGGCTCTGTCCCCCTACCTGTTGGCCGCCGGATTGAAAAGTGAACTAAAATCCGCGCGCGTGAATGTAAATGTTTCGGGCACCATGACCAGACTGGCCGATGGTGAGATTGCCGCCAGCGCGCATCTGGATGATCTGACCTATCGCGACGGCAAGGCCCCGCTTTGCGATTTTAAGCATATTGACGCCGACAATGTCCGGGTCAATCCAGCTACCGGCAGATTAGAAATCGGATCATTAAATATTGTCGGGCCGCGCTGTGATCTTGTCCGGGAAACGTCGGGCCACTTTGCAGTTTTGGGAATGCAACTATTGGGCAAACGCTCCCAGGGGCGCTCTGTGCCGGCACATTCCACCCGCCTTATTAAGCAGACCCGAACCATCACCACAGGTATTCCTCCGACCGCTTTTCTGAAACGTACCCCTGCGACTTATATTCCTCCGCGATTTCAGATTGGCCACTTCAGTTGGTCTGGAATTCGCGTCGGATTTGATGACCAGCAAACCAAGCCCGTAACCCATTTCATTATCAGCCACGCCGGTCTGATTCTTAATAATTTCAATTTAAATCTTTCTGGAAAATCCGCAGCCCGGAAGGTCGGCACCGTTCGGGCGTGGCTGGTGGCACCGGGAGTTATTCTCCGAACCGATGTGCACGGCACGCTAAATCCTGGAAAAAACAGAATGCAAACATCCCTGCACTTTTTAAGCACCGGTATTGATTTACGGCTGCTTACGCCGTACCTGCAACCGCTAGGAATCAAGCCCGTATTGAACCATGGCACCTTCAGCGGTACGTTGGCGGCCCATTTAGCTCTGCATGGCGGAACCCTCTCCGGAGGTTCGCAGTTGGCCAATATGCAGTTGCGGCTAGGCACAGAAGATCTGGCGGCGCTCAAGTCATTTAAACTCTCCCATATCGCCGCCAGCCGAAGCGAATTCGCCGTGCAAAACGTACAAATTCATGCGCCCTATCTACACCTAACCCGATTGGCCAATGGCAACCTGCTGCTTTGCGGTATGGAGCTGTTGCAAAAGCCATCGGCCAACCGCCAAGCCGCCGCGATTCCATTTCGGGCCACGGTAAAAACAATCTCACTTTTCCACGCCATCATGCAATGGACGGATTTGGAGGCACCCCGGCCAGTACACGTGCGACTCCATGCCAATGCCATAATGACCAATGCTTTTTTTGGCCATCACCATCCGCCCAAAGGCAAACTGCAAGCGGTGCTTTCGGCCCGCGGATTGGCCAACAAGATGAGCATTCATGGGTCATTTGCCCTACCCCTGAATGCTTTTGAAGCAAATATCAATCTGCAAGCCGCCGGCCTTCATGGGAATGTTATCAATGACTATCTTCCGCGAGGCCTCGCTTTTCTTCCCAAAGGCGAGCATCTTACGACGTCATTAAATATTCACATCTCTCATTTACCAGATGGATCAGCTGTGGGAAACATGGGCATTAGCAACCTTAATATTTCCCGCCCCACGGGCGGCTCCAAATTTCAATATTTGCTCCGATTGCCGCGCGCGGCAGTAACTTTCAGTCGCTTTAATTTGCAGCGCCGCGTGGTGGCGATTAATTCCATTAACGCGGATCTCAAGAGCATTCACATTAATCACCGTGGAAGGGTGTGGTCCCTATGTGGAATCCATATTGGCCAATACCTGCATACCCGATCTCCGTCCACTCCAAGAGCACGCGCCAGGCCGTTGAGGCTGGCAGCATTTTCGTTTTTCCCCACGCAACTACCTCTTGTTAGCGTGGTCCACTTACATCTGCACGCGGCGAATATTTTGCTAACCGGCATACTGCCACGGCAGCATACGCTTAACCTCACCCGGCTGGATCTGCGAAACACCACGCCAGTGCATTGCCTGGGCACCGCCCCCACGCGACAGCCCCCTATCGCACTGCTCATGACCGGCACGATCAAGAAGCTTGCGGGGCATGTGAAGCTCGCCTTTGATCTCAAGCCATTTGCCAACCATCCTCGTGGGAAAGTTCACATTCTGGTCCAGGCTATCCGAGGTGCCGGGGTCGCCACCGTGTTTCCCGCGATGACTAAGTATTTTAATGCCAACACCTTAACGCACGGCGAGTTTGTTGCCGACGCATCCGCGGGTGTGCAAATGAACCGGCGGTCGCCCCTTGATTTCAATTTCGGCCGCGAGTTTACGGCAACCGTAAAGGTCTCCCATGCAGCTTTCCGTGCCCGACCGCATGGGCCAGTCCTGGCGGGAGTGGCGGAAATGGATTTCAATAAAGTAGATGTGCAGCCTTCCCGCCCCGCCGTGACCATCGCCCTGTTGAATATCCGTACGCCCAGCTTCCGCATCACCCGTGACGCCGCTGGTTTCCATATTCTGGGCATGCTTTTGAAATCAGTCCCTAACACTGCCAAGGGTACCATGAGAAAATCAGCCCGCCCTGCGCCGTCCAAGGCAAAAATCAAAATCACTATAAAAGCGGTAAAGATGAGTGCGGCCAAAACAACCAAACCGCTCGCCCCCACCGCAATAAAGCTCCGTAAGGCGAAAAACCTGGCGAAATTCGTCAAGCATTCAGTTAAGAAAATCGCCGCCCTGGCCCCTCCCGCTTCGCGCGCCATAATGAACAATCCGCATTTTCCTGCCATTCTGGTCAAGCGGCTGATTATCAGTGGCGTTAATGGACGGTATGTTGATCGTACCACCGTACCAAACCTTGTTATTCCTTTGACCGGACTTGACGCACAGGCTCGCAATCTTGGCACAGTTCCTTTCATGCGACATATCGCAGTCCGCTTCAATGCCATTGCGTATGCGGGAGCGGTCAGTACGCTTCCACCGCTTTCCGTTGCTACCACACTTCCAGGCGCAGTTGCCACGGGGAGTTCGCGGACCACCCGGATTCGGCAATCCACAGTCCACCTGCCAGCGGTGCCTAAACAGTCGCTTTTCTCCCAGCTCGCGGTCAATGGCGATGTTTATTTGTATCCGCATTTTCAGGGATGGAGCACGATATCAATCAATGGCCTTTATTTGGCAGATTTGAAACCTGTGGCCAAAGAATATGGGATAACCCTCACGGGCGGAACCTTTGACAGTTCCAGCGATATCCGCTTCCACGCCAACAATCACATTGATCTACATACCAAACTGGTATTCTCCAATCTCAATATTTCCGAGCCAGCCCACGGGATCTTGGCAAAAATTCTGAATCTTCCAGCCCCGTTGAATGTCGCTATTGACGCCATTGAGTCCCCGGATGGTTCAATTACCATTCCGCTTTCCGTGCCCATTAATGGCCGGCGCTTTTCACGTTCCGCAATCACGGGGCAAGTTTTTACGGATATGGCGCAAGTGGTCGCGGTAGGCATTGCCAGTTCACCGCTGAAAATTGCCAACGGCCTGACGGGGTTATTTGGCTCCGCCAAAGTGAAGTTGGTTGCCAAGCCACCGATAAATCTCGCCTTTGCTCCCGGTTCCACGACCCTGACTTTACAGGATTGGCGATCGCTGCAAGCTTTAGGGCTGCAGTTGCAGCGGCACGCTTCCCTCCAAGTCATCGTGCGGCAACACATTTCCACGGCGGACATTGCGGTAGCCGCTCTGCGTGCCAACCCCACCCGGAGTCAGTGCCTGCAGATGATTGTCGCCCTGCAGGCCCGAAGGAACCGCTTGTTGGCTCAACGGCACAAGGAGCTTGGCACACTGCGAGGCGACATGGCAATACGGCTTTCCCACACCGCCATTAACGCGGGTACCGCCCGCCTAGCCAGCCTCGATTCCAACATCGCCCATGCCCAGAGGTCCCTGAATTATCTTGCCAATATGCTCGCCCCCGGTGCCAACCGCGACGACGCACGCCGCACCCGCGGCACGATGATGACCATTGCCCGGCAGCGACTGTCAGAAATTAAAAAGGCCCTGTTCACTCTGGGATTTGCTCATCCCCGCCGACGCGTACATATTGTATTTCCTCAATATATCGCCGTTAAATCGCCCCAAGGCGGCGATGCCGTATTAACCCTGGTGCAGACCAAGTAGCGGTAATGGACAACGCGCCAACGAGATTATTCGTCGCCGGAAGGGCCATACATACCCGGAACGGGAATGTCATTCAGTCGCAGATATACGCACAGATGTGCGCGGTGATGAATCATGTGGTTGAGGACAAAACTGCGAATCACCACCTTGCGGGGCATGGACATCATCGGGGCACCCGCTTTAAGAAGCGTCCACGTTTCATTGATCCGTTGGTCGTCACAGGTCGCCAGTGCCTTCCGGGCCGCAGTGACGTTATGATCAAACCGCTCGAGAATTTCCCGCCGGCTGGCAAGGGCCGGGACCTGATAGGGCTGCCCGCCGATTGGAGCAATATCCAAAGAGGGCATTGTTATTACCGCTACGATCCAGTTGACCATATCGACCACATGATTGGCATTCCAACCAATCGTGTGTGATTTGCCGTGAGGCTTCCAATCCAGCTTGTCATCAGGAAGTCGTTCCAACACTTTGCGCGTATTGGCCATTTCCTGGTCAAATTCCAGTAGAAGCGATTCGGCGTATGACATACTATTCTCCGCAAAGATGTTAATGGTAGTTAAAAGTCCACGATAAACAAGCGCTACTATTACTTGGCGTTCAAGCCAATGTTCAAGCTCGCCGTATTCATAACTGCGTCGAGCCGCTCCAGACACTGCGTCCATCCGACGGTGTATCCCACCTTTACGGCGGCCTCACGAGCAAGTTCCGAATTAAACCGGGTATGAATTGTGAGCTGTGTCCCGCCCCGTTTTTCCGTAAACGTAACGGTCACGACCGCGTGGGGTGGTACGCCGCTGCCACAGGGATGGCCACAATCTCCCGCCCCCGCCAGGATGATCCTTTTCGGCGGGGTGACTTCCTGGTATGTCCCCTTGCACGGATACGGCTTACCGTCCGGCCCGCGGAGATTGAGGGAAAACTCGCCGCCGGGCCGGACGTCCATTTTGCAGTCGCCAGCGGTAAAACCAACCGGTCCCCACCATTTTGCCAGGTGATGGGGATCCGTCCAAGCTTTCCATACCACTTCGCGCGGGGCATTGAAACTGCGCGTTACGATCAGTTCCCGCTGCGCGGGCGATATTGCATTTTCCATTTTCCGTTCCTTTGGTCAGACGGCGGGCGATCAAGGTGCCACTATCACCATCCAGCATACGCCAAAGCGGTCGGTAACCATGCCAAAGCTAGATGAAAAAAAGGTCTTTCCCAGCGGCATAAGCACAGATCCGCCATCAGACAGAGCAGTGAAGAACTGCTTGGCCTCCGCAACATCACGGACGCTGAGCGAAAGCATGATGCCATTGAATGTCGGGTTTCCGCGATTCCTCCCATCCGACAGCAAAATCACTGTTTCACCCACACGAAGGGCAGCATGGCATATTTTCTCGCTAGCTTCCGGAGTTGGTTTCCCCGTGTTTGAATCCGGATCAATGGGGATTTCCTTGTACCGCATCAGCATGGTCAGTTCCGCCCCCAGTGCAGTGCGATAAAATGCTATCGCATCATCACAGCGGCCTTCAAAATTGAGATGTGGTTGGATAAACATGATGTCTCCTTTCACGAGTTGCTGAAAAGCAATAACCAAAAACAGTTATGACGGCTTATCCGCCGTCAGCTTGCGTAAGGGAACCAGCGCCCGCAGTTGGGAATCGCGCAAATAAAGTCCCAGCCAGACCAACACGCCGACGGCCACTGGCAGGTAAAACGGCTGGCCGGCACGGACGTGGCTCGCCGTCGCGCCCCCCAGGTAGCCGGTCAACAAGATGGCACCCAGCACGGCAGTCCGGGGAAACAGATAAATAATCACACATGCGACTTCCACACATGCAATGGGTCGTGCCAGGGATGCGGAATATCCGAGTTCGGAAAAGGTCTTAAGCATCGGCGTGGGATTCACGAGCATGAATACTCCCCCGACACCCATCAGCAACACCGGCAATGCACTGATAGCCCATCCCACGTAAAAGGCGGTGCGGGAGACACCACTGATATTTTCCTGTGTTGGCATCGCGTGTTCTCCTTAAAATAAAGCTTTCGCTGGGAATTAGATTTAGATTTAATCCCAGCGGCAAGCATTGTCAATCACCGGTTCGTAAATTGCTCTACCAGACGATCCAGACTTTGCGCCCAGCCGGCTTCCATACCCGCAAGATAATCCGCGGCATAAGCGACCAAGGCCCGAGCACTGGTCCGCAGGATCAGTCTTGTCTTTTCACCATCATCGTCGAACGTTACGGTGGTTAATCCATCCAGTATAGGCTTGCCATCTTTGTCGGTCGCGACGTTGGTGAAAACAAGCCTGTGCGGTTCCACAATTTCCCGATACACGCCGCCGCAGGGATACTCGGTGCCATCTGGTGCGTGCATGACAATCCGCCAGCGCCCTCCAACGCGTGGATCAACCTCGCAAACCGGGTTGGTAAATCCCTTTGGCCCCCACCACTGCTGCAGAATTTTTGGATCAATCCAGGCTTTGAACACCACGGCGCGTGGAGCATCATAAACCCGGATGATCACTACCTCGCGGTCGCCCGATGGACTGTTTGCGGTGCTTTGGGTACTCATACACAATATCCTTATGTCAATTAACCATACGATTCCACATCAGAGTGTTGCCAGATATTCCTCAAATCGATCCAACGTGCTGTTCCATCCCACGGCGTGGCCGTCGCGCGATTCGCAAGACTTAAAGCCGGTTTGGCGAAGCGTCAATTCCGTTTTGTCGCCACAGGCTTTGAAGCTAATTGTCACCAGCGTTTCCTTTCCGAGGTTGCCGTCGTCATCCAGCCAACAATGCGTGAAGACCAGGCGCTGCGGCGGCTGCACTTCCCTATACACCCCCTGCAGTCGTTTGACACCGAATTCAGGCGATTGCATGCGTATTCGAAAGCTCCCGCCAGGGCGAACATCCTTGCATTCAACCGTAACGTCAAAACCGCGCGGCACCCCCTGCCAGTGCTTGAGATGCTCCGGCCTTGTCCAGGCGTCAAAAACGAGATTTTGCGATGCGTTGAGCAGCCGCGTGATGACCAGAACCGGTTCGGGGCTTTCGACGGTTGCTTGCTTTTTTGCGGCCATGGGTCTTCTCCTTTTCCTGCAATTGTTCCAGATAGATTTCCAGACGATCCAGACTTTCTTCCCAGAAGTTCCGGTATTCCTCAATCCAGCCGCCGGCATGTTTTAAGGGGGCCGGGGTCAACCTGCACGGACGCCATTGCGCCGTGCGGCTGCGCGAAATCAGATTCGCTTTTTCCAGGACTTTCAGGTGCTTAGAAATCGCCGGCAGCGTCATGTTAAAAGGCTCGGCCAGCTCCGTCACCGATGATTCGCCGGACGCAAGCCGGGATAAAATCGCCCGTCGCGTCGGGTCGGCCAAGGCACCAAATGTTGTACTGAGTTGATCCATCCGTATCCTTATTAAACCATTAAGTTAATTAACCAAATGGTAATATACAATCTTATATGGAGGCTGTCAAACGCATTTTCTGTTTTTTTTCAGGATTCCAAGCCGGACGTGAATGGCTCCTCAACCACGGGAGCCGAACCATCGGCAAGTTCGCCCGTCGCGGCTTCCGCGGGCGGTGCATCCGGATTTATCCGCAGCCCAATTGGGTTGTCCGCATCGATTTGTTCGATGATTATTTTTTTCATGCGAATGAGTTCCAGCATGGCCAGAAACAACCCGATCATCTCAGAGCGACTTTTGCGGCCTGTGAACATGGCCTGCAAGGTCTGCGGCCCATCCCGCATGAGCCGATCTAGAATATCTGCTTGATGAAGGCTGATGGGGGTATCGTCATAAACAACATCATGGCCAAAAGCCGAATGGCCCACACTGGCCATGATGGCGTTAAAAGCGTCAATAAGGGTGAATAAGTTAATATCGTCAATATCTAATGGCGTGCGCCCGGCCTCGCGGCGGCCGCTGCGACCAAAACGCTGCTGCTCCACATCGGCACGACGGGCCAGGGCATTGGCGGCGTCTTTGAAATGTTTGTATTGCAGCAATTGCTCAACGAGCTCGCGCCGC
The DNA here is from genome assembly GCA_021805985.1 of Planctomycetota bacterium. GTDB lineage: Bacteria > Planctomycetota > Phycisphaerae > WQYP01 > WQYP01 > JAMDCX01. Next base: position 85,597 of record JAJZDN010000005.1, read on the forward strand.
GGATCGGATAATTCCCCGGTGCTGACACTGGACTGCCCTTCCACCACCGGCTGCGGATTAAGCATCCGACTTTTGATTTCCATAAGTGTGGCCGCCAGGACGAGAAATTCGCCGGCAAGATTAATATCAATTCGGCGGATCAGCTCAACATGGGCCAGATACTGGGATGTAATGCGGGAGATGGGAATGTCCTGAATGTCCACTTCTTCTTTTTTTATGAGAAAAAGCAACAGCTCCAACGGGCCGTTATAGACATCCAATTCGACTCGGTATTCGCCTTGATTCATACGATTCAGGATACTCTTTAAGCCTATTGGCCGCCAGTGGACAACCGTGAAAAAAAAAGAGCCGACGGTAAACACCATCGGCTCTTAGGAACGTCAAATCAATATAAACGCGTCATCACGCACCGGCCGGTTCAGCCACCGGTGCGGCCTTGACCAGGGCCGGGGTGGCGGGTTCCGGAGGCGGCATGGGAACCGGGATTTCCAGTTCCAATTCCTGAATAGGCTCACCCAAATGAAGAATCTTCATATCCTGATAAGGCCGGAACGCGGTACCGGCGGGGATCAAGTGGCCCAGAATCACGTTTTCCTTCAGGCCCTGCAAGGTATCTTCGCGACCGGCAATAGCTGCTTCGGTGAGCACCTTGGTGGTTTCCTGGAAGCTGGCGGCAGAAACAAATGACTCGCTCTGCAAGCTGGCTTTCGTGATACCCAACAACAGGGTTTTAGCAGTCGCCGGCTTCGGGCGACGGGTTTTGGGAGCCGTCCCGCCCTTGGCCTCAAGTGCCGCAACGGTTTCCTTCAGCTCATCACGGTTGACCAACTGGCCGACCGTATATTCGCTGGTGCCCGGCTCTTCAATCCGCAGCATCTTGGCAACCATTTCATTCTGCTTGCGGAACTTGAACTTATCAACAACTTCCGAAGGCAGGAACTTGGTGTCGCCGGGGTTTTCAACTTTCACTTTGCGAAGCATCTGGGAAACAATGATTTCAATATGCTTATCGCTGATACGCTGGTTTTGCGTGCGATACACATTTTGCACTTCGCCCAGCAGATACTGCTGAAGAGCATCTTCGCCCTTGATGCGAAGGATGTCATGCGGTACCAGAGGCCCGTCGATCAATGAATCGCCGGCTTCCACCTGATCGCCGGTATGCACACGCAACTGCCGATCCTGCGGGACATGGTGTTCTTTTTCCACGCCGCCGGGGCCACGGATGATGATGGTCATCTTACCGCGACGCTTATCGGAACGCAGTTCGATGGTCCCGGAAATCTCCGCCATGATGGCGGTATCCTTGGGTTTCCGCGCTTCAAAAATTTCTGTTACGCGGGGCAGACCGGATGTGATATCCGATGTACCCTTGATTTCCCGCGGCTGACGCGCCAACAACGTACCCGGCTGAACAACCTGACCTTCGTCAACGTCAATACGGGCTTTGGCGGGCAGATAATGGAAGTCCAGAATCTTGCCATCGGAAGGATCTTCAATGACGATACGCGGGTGGCGTTCGCCACGGTGCTCGACAATCACCAGACGCTTACTTCCGCCCTTGCCTTCACTTTCGGCACGTGCGGTTTCACCGTCCTGGATATCTTCGAACTTCACGCGGCCACCCTTTTCAGCAAGAATGGGTGTACGGTGTTGATCCCAACCGCAAAGCTGCTGGCCGCCCCGGACACTTTCGCCTTCTTTTACCAGAATCGAAGCACCATAGGGAACGCGGGATTTCTCCAGTTCGCGACCTTTGGAATCCTTAATGGCAATTTCGCCGTTACGTTTGAGTACGACAATATGTTTATTGCCTTCGGCATCCACAACTTCAACAGCATTGAGGTCACGATATTCCACAATACCAGCAACGCCGGCCCGCACGTCATTCTTTTCCAGAATACGTGTTGCCGATCCGCCAGTGTGGAACGTACGCATCGTAAGCTGCGTACCGGGTTCACCAATCGACTGTGCGGCAATAATACCGGCCGCCAGACCCTCTTCCACCAGCGTGTTGGTGGAATGATCAACGCCATAGCATTTCGCGCAAATGCCGTTGGGGCTTTCGCACGTTAATGGACTGCGAACCCGAACGGTTTCGATATTCAAATCTTCAATCTTCCGGGCAATGACCTCGGTGATGATTTGTGCCTCACGGACAATCACTTCATCCGTTACGGGATTAATCAAGGTATCGGCCGCACACCGTCCGATGATGATGTCTCGCAGAGGCACATCAACCTGTTCACCCTTATAAATGGCACTTTTCCGAATGCCGTTTTGCGTGCGGCAATCATGCTGGGAAACAATGACATTTTGCGCCACGTCCGCCAGTTTTCGCGTCAGGTAACCGGAGTCCGCCGTCTTCAATGCCGTGTCGGCCAATCCCTTACGGGCGCCGTGCGTCGACGTGAAATATTCCAACACGGACAAACCTTCGCGGAAATTGGTCTTGATAGGCGTTTCCATGATTTCACCGGAGGGCCGGCTCATTAAACCACGCATACCGGCAAGCTGCCGGAAGTTATCAACGTTACCACGAGCACCGGAATCTGCCATGAGAAACACGGGATTCAGATAAGGCTTACCCTTGGGGTCTTTGGGAGCCATGGGAGTAAGATTTTTCTCATCACGTGTGTCATGTTCCAGTTCCAGCATCATGTCTTTGGTGACTTCTTCGCGGGCATGCGCCCAGATGTCCAGAAGTTGGTTATAACGTTCACGTTCAGTAATGGCACCGAGGTTGAGATTTTTCTCAACACGATCCGCCTTCTTCTGGGATTCCTCAATGATTTGGGACTTGCGGGCGGGAATTCGCAGATCGGTTATACCGAAGCTTAGCCCCGCGAGGGTGGACATCTTAAAGCCCAGTTCCTTCATGTTGTCCAGCAGGTCAATGGTGGCTGGCCGACCCAGCAACTGATAGCAGTCTGCAATGACGCGGCTGCCACCCTTACTGGAAAGCGTGTAATTATAGAACGGCATGGCCGGTGCCAAAATGTCGTTAAACATGCAGCGACCGACGGTCGATACGATAACCCGGTTAGCTGGGGCGGCTTCCGGAGCTTTGCCCTGCCCATTGACTACTTTGCTGCGCGTGATGCGAATACGAATTGGCGTATGAATACCGATCTGCTTGCGGTCATAAGCCAGCAAAGCCTCGTGATAATTATGGAACGCCAGTTCCTTGCCAGGCTCACGCCAGCCTGGTTCACCCTGCCGCATGGTGGTGATGTAGTAAATGCCCATCACAATGTCCTGAGAAGGACCAATAATGGGTGATCCATTGGCGGATGAGAAAATGTTATGCGTGGAAAGCATCAACATTTGTGCTTCAGCCTGGGCTTCCACCGAAAGCGGTAAATGCACGGCCATCTGATCGCCGTCAAAATCGGCATTGAAGCCCTTACAGACCAACGGGTGAATTTTAATAGCGTTACCTTCAATGAGCACCGGCTCAAAGGCCTGAATACCAATGCGGTGCAGCGTGGGGGCACGATTCAGCAGCACGGGATGACCCTTAATGACTTCTTCCAGGATGTCCCAGATTTCCCGATCCCGACGCTCAATCATTTTCTTGGCGGACTTGATGGTGTCAGCGTAGCCATGCTCTTTGAGCTTACGGATAATAAACGGCTGGAAAAGCTCCAAAGCGATTTTTTTCGGCATACCGCATTGATGCAGCTTTAATTCCGGCCCTACGACAATGACCGAACGGGCGGAATAATCCACGCGCTTGCCGAGAAGATTCTCACGGAATCGTCCCTGCTTGCCTTTAATCATATCCGTCAGAGATTTCAGCGGCCGATTGGACGCCCCCAACACCGGACGACGGCAACGGCCATTGTCAAACAACGCATCAACGGCCTGTTGCAACATCCGCTTTTCATTGCGGATGATCACTTCCGGCGCGTTAAGATCCACGAGCTTGCGCAAGCGGTTGTTGCGGTTAATAATTCGGCGATACAAATCATTAAGATCACTGGTGGCAAAGTTGCCGGATTCCAACAGCACCAGAGGCCGAAGGTCCGGTGGAATAACCGGAATGACTTCAAAGATCATCCATTCGGGCTTATTTTGCGACTGGCGAATAGCCTCCACGATTTTCAGACGTTTTGTGAAGTCCTTAATTTTCTGCTTACTGTTGGTGGTTTCAATACCTTCGCGAATTTGGCTGGAAACTTCCGCCAGATTCATCGCATTGAGCAGGGAACGCACTGCGTCGGCTCCCATCTCAGCCTTAAAGGAATCACCATATTTCTCGCGCGCATCGCGATGCTCTTCTTCGGTGAGCAATTGTTTTTTCTTCAAGGGGGTCGTGCCGGGGTCGGTCACGCAATAATCTTGATAATAGACCACTTTTTCCAAATCACTGGTCTTCATATCCAGCAAGTTGCCCAGCCGACTTGGCATGGCCTTGAAAAACCAGATATGAACAATGGGGGCCGCGAGGCTGATATGCCCCATGCGCTTGCGCCGCACACGGCTGTGGGTTACTTTCACCCCGCATCGATCGCAGATGACCCCCTTATATTTCGTGCCCTTATATTTTCCGCAGGCACATTCCCAGTCCCGCTCCGGGCCGAAAATGCGTTCGCAAAACAATCCGTCCCGTTCGGGGCGATAGGTGCGATAGTTAATGGTTTCAGGCTTTTTGACTTCGCCAAAGCTCCAGGAACGAATGTCGTTGGGGCTGGCCAAGGCGATTTTTACTGCGCCGTAGTCATTAATTCGATCATAAACTGCTGTTTCAGCCATGGTTAAAACTCCATAAAAAGGGAGATATTCTCAATTAATTACCGATCATCAGGATCCATCGGCAACACCGGAACCAAAAGCAGATTCGGAGCGCTTTTTACATTGTCCCGAATGTCCTCTTCTGTATCCGCCAATTTTTCATTGTAATCAAAGGCTCGCACGTTGGGCTTATCCGGCTGAACAAGCACGTACCAATAGTCGCCGTCACGTACCGCCTCAGTAACCGCCAATTTAAATCGTCGGGGTTGGTGTCCCGTTAAATACTTCTGAACCAGAGACCGAACGGTTCTTTTGCTCCATTTCATGACAAGACTCCGCAAGATCTCATAATGTACGCTGCCCCGCGTAACGCGTTACCCGCATCATTGGGATCACAGGCAGCAACTCCGGGCCATGGCATATCCGATCAATCTGATTTTGTTATACCCCGACCGATTATATTCCTTTCTTCTTTTCCAACGTAATATTCAACCCTAAGCCACGGATTTCATTGCACAGCACATCAAACGAAACCGGTGTACCGGCATCGAGCGTGTTGGTACCTTTGACCATGCTTTCATAAATCTTGGTGCGGCCTTCCACATCATCAGATTTAACGGTCAAAAGTTCCTGCAATACATACGCGGCGCCGTAAGCTTCCAAGGCCCACACTTCCATCTCACCGAAACGCTGACCGCCGGTGCGGGCTTTTCCGCCAAGGGGCTGCTGGGTGATAAGACTGTATGGACCGGTTGACCGGGCATGGATTTTCTCATCAACCAGATGGTGAAGTTTAAGCATGTACATGTAACCCACGGTCACCTTTTGCTCAAACGGTTCGCCGGTACGGCCATCGTACAAGTTAATTTTCAAAAGGGCCGGCATTTCAACTGAAATTTCCCCAGGGGGCGGAGGAAGTTTCTTCTCAGCCAATTCGACGCGGCGACTGCGCACATGGGCATTGGCCTCTTCGACAGCTTTAAGAATTTCCGATTCGGTGGCACCGTCAAATACCGGCGTAACAGCTTGGAAGCCCAGTACCGCCGCAGCCCAACCCAGGTGCGTTTCGAGAATCTGCCCAATGTTCATACGCGATGGCACGCCCAGCGGATTTAACACAATATCCACCGGCGTTCCGTCTTCCAGGAACGGCATATCCGCTTCGGGAACAATACGGGCAATGACGCCCTTGTTTCCGTGGCGGCCGGCCATCTTATCACCCACTGACAGTTGCCGCTTCGTGGCCAGATACACTTTGACCATTTCAAGAACACCCGATGGCAGCTCATCGCCGCGCTTCATGTGCTCCATTTTTCTGGTCTTTTCTTCACGCATGGATTGCAGCGTGGCTTTATAGCGATGATAAATCTGCTCACCGCGCTTGCGGGCATCTTCTGCGCCTTTGATCCAGCTTACCGCAAAGCTTTCAACCTGCTCCAGAATGACCTCGTCCTGATCCGACTTACCGACTTTTTGCCGGGTTGATGGATCCACCATGGTCTGACCAGTGGCCTCATTGATTTCATCGGCCATTTTCCGAAATAGTTCGGCGATGCGCACATCCATCTGCTTGCCGTACTCTTTCATTTCCTTCTGGAGAATTTTCTTCTGGTCGTCGTTCATGTGCATGCGACGGCTGAACCGCTGCGCACCAATCACCACGCCTTCAGTTCCGGCGGGAACTTCCAGAGAATCATTCTTCACGTCTTCGCCGGCGCGACCGAAAATGGCGTGCAGAAGTTTTTCTTCCGGGGATAGTTCAGTCTTGCTCTTGGGTGAAACCTTACCTACGAGAATATCACCGGGGCTGACATGCGTACCGATGCTGACAATTCCAGTTTCGTCCAGGTTTTTTAAAGCCTTTTCGCTGACATTGGGAATATCCCGCGTGAATTCTTCACGTCCGAGCTTGGTTTCGCGCACTTCCACATCGAATTCTTCAATGTGGATGGACGTAAATACATCGCCCTTGATCAGCCGTTCAGAAACGACAATGGCGTCTTCATAGTTGTAACCGTCCAAGGTCATAAAGGCCACGAGAACATTGCGTCCCAGTGCCAATTCGCCATTGCGGCAAGCTGGCCCGTCGGCAATAATCTGGCCCTTCTTAACCTTTTGTCCCACTGCCACCAGCGGCTTCTGGGTCATGCAGGTTTTGTCATTTAACCCGGCATTTTTCCGCAGGACATATTCATCAGAATTGTCGATGACAATCCGGCAGGCATCCACAAACGTGATCACACCGGCGCGATCCGCTTTGATAACCATGCCGCTGTTATAAGGAATAATCTTTTCCAGCCCCGTTCCCACGACCGGAGGATCGGTAATCAGCAGAGGCACCGCCTGACGTTGCATGTTCGATCCCATCAGGGCGCGATTCGCATCATCATGCTCCAAGAACGGAATTAATGCCGCTGAGATGGCCACCGTTTGCTTTGGAGAAATATCAACATAGTTAATTTCCGATCCGCGAACCTGCTGCAGATCCCCGTTCACGCGGGCCAGAAGAAGATCCTGCCGCACTTTTCCGGAATCCGGCGATGCCACTTCTGGCGGAGCCAGAACAGCTTTCATTTCTTCATCGGCACGGAGATATTTATGCACCCCGTTGACCTTGCCGCCTTCAACCACACGATACGGCGTGATAAGGAAGCCATAGTCATCAACGCCGGCATAAATCGACAATGACGCAATAAGACCGATGTTGGTGCCTTCCGGCGTTTCAATCGGACAGATACGCCCATAGTGCGAAATATGCACGTCGCGAACTTCAAAGCCTGCACGCTTGCGATTTAAACCGCCAGGCCCAAGGGCCGACAGGCGGCGTTCATGCGTAAGCTGCGAAAGCGGATTGGTCTGATCGACCACCTGCGATAGTTCACTGCGACCAAAGAAGTATTCAATGGAACTGCTAATGCTTTTGGAGTTCACCAGCTCCACAATCTTGGCAACTTCTTCCGGGGCCTTCATGCTTAAACGCTCTTGCACCGTGCGGCGCAGTTTCAGGAAGCCCTTGCGCAGCTCTTCCTGCGCCAATTCATCAATGGTACGCAGCCGACGATTGCCCAAATGGTCAATATCATCTATGTATCCGCGTCCGCCACGCAATTCCAGGAGGTATTTAATGCTGCCGAGAATATCTTCCGGCCGCAGCGTCATGACATCTTCAGGAACGTTTTGCTCAAATTTGCGGTTAATGCGGAACCGCCCCACCCGACCAAGGCGATAACGGGCCACATCAAAGAATTTTTCCGCAAATAGCGTTTTGGCCTTGTCATCGTTGGGCGGATTGCCCGGCCGCAGACGACTGTAAATCTTACGCAAAGCCTCTTTATGGCTATGGGAATCATCTTCCTGCAAGGTATTAAGGATCAGCGGATCTGTAAGTTTCTCAATAACTTCGATTTTTTTCAGGCTGCTGGCCTGAATTTTAGCCACCCGATCACCGAGCTGCGCACCGGACTTCACAAGCTCTTCGCCGGTTTCGGTGTCCACAATGGAACCCACCGCATAAAAATCCGCCTTCAATTGCCCAACGGCAACCGTGCGGGTTTCGTAAAAGGCCCGGATTAAAGCTTCATCAGTGCCATATTTTTCGTCCATCGCCCGCAGGAAGCTGGTAGCCGGAATCTTGCCCGACTGGTCAATACGCACCACCAGGACGTCTTTCTTGGTGACGTTAATTTCAATCCAACTTCCGCGTTCGGGTATTACCCGGCAGGAATGCAAGGGGCGATCACCTTCCTGAGATTGGATCAGAAAGTCCACGCCCGGTGAGCGGTGAAGCTGTGAAACAATCACGCGCTCGGCTCCGTTGATAATAAATTCCCCGCCACCCGTCATAATCGGAACATCACCGAGATAAATCGATTCCTCGACCATATCCGGTTTGTCCTTGCGGCTTAAGCGCACCTTAATGCGCAGAGGCATGCCGAATGTTAATCGCAGCGCCCGGCATTCATCGCGGGAATACCGCGCTTTGCCCAGTTCATAACTGATGTATTCCAATTTCATTGAGCCGTCATACGACTCAATAGGAAATACTTCCCGCATCAAGGCTTCTATGCCGTCATTTTTTCGCTTGTCTGGTTCTGTATCCGCCTGCAGAAACCGTTTATAAGCGGCGGTCTGAACCTCTATGAGGTTTGGGATGGGCAAAGCATCGCCGCGTTTTGAATAATCACGCACTTGCGTTACACGTACACGCATGGTTTAACCTCCGACATTAAAGGAACCGAAGAACAGTTTCTTTCAGTCCACTGCAACCAAAAAGTATGAATCAACTATGAAGGGGGGGAAAGAAGAACAAACACAAACAACAATGGTAGCCCGGCTATTCATAGTCCTGCATTGTATACACCCTTAAGGCTTAACGCAAGTGTAACATGTCTGCTTGACAAATTTTTCCGGTATAGGTATGTTATTTGCTCCCCTACGGGAGGCCGGACCACGGGCCTGAATAGTGGAAGCCCGGAATGAACTCCGGAGCGGACAAAAAAAAATAGAATCAGGCCGAAACAATTCCTGATTTTTCCGTTTCTGCGGCTAAAATTGCCAAGAAACAGCCAATAAAATCACTTGGCACCCCCCTTTGTCCTCTCTGTCAGTTAAAGTAATTATTTCCGAGCTGAATTTTTCATGGCCTAAGCGCACTGGCATGATCCCTTTGTGCCGCTGTTGCTTATCTTGAGGAGTCTGTGCCGTTATGGCGATTAAAGCACTAAACCTACGCGGAAAACGCTATCGTCAATCAGTGGAGCATTTGCCGAAAGCTCCGGTGACTGTTGAGCAGGCCATTCCTGTGCTCAAAAAATTCAAGGCGGCAAAATTCGACGAAAGCGTAAATATTGTCCTCCATTTAGGCATTGATGCCACCCAGGCCGACCAAAACGTCCGTGGGTCGGTAAGTTTGCCCAAAGGCATTGGCAAGACGCGCCGCGTAATTGCCTTCGTTCAGGGCAACGATATTGAAACCGCCAAGGCCGCCGGAGCCATTGAAGCCGGTGCCGATGATCTCATTAAAAAGGTCAACGATGGCTGGATGGACTTTGACGTAGCCGTGGCGACACCCGAAATGATGCCGAAAATTACCCGGTTGGGTAAGGTCTTGGGTCCCCAGGGCAAAATGCCCAGCCCCAAAGCCGGCACCGTCGCAACCGATGTTACCAGTGCCGTTAAGGAATACGCCGCCGGTAAGGTAGAATTCCGCAATGATAAAGGCGGTAATATTCACGCCGTTGTTGGCAAATTGAGTTTCCCCGAAGCCGATCTGTCAGCCAATATTCATGCGTTTATCAATACCATTCGCCGGTTAAAGCCCCCTACATCCAAAGGCCAGTACGTTAAAAAGGTAACACTACACAGCACCATGAGCCCCGGTGTGCAAATTGACACCAGCCATTTGGATGTTATTGAGACCGCCTGAGATTTTCTAAACAACACTTAAGAGGTTTACATTATGAGTAAGCGTATTAAAAACCTGATTGCCACGGAACTTGAGAAGCGCCTGACCGGTGCCGACAGCGTGGTTATTGTGGATTATTCCGGCATTAGCGCCAACGACACCAACAAACTACGCAATGGCCTGAAGAAAAAGAATGTGCGGATGACCGTCATTGCCAACGCCCAGGGGCGTCGGGCCATGGAAAAGGTCGGCCTTAAGGCCGGCGGTGATCTCCTTTTGGGCACCAACGCCTTGGTCTATGGCGGCGAATCCGTGGTCGATTCCGTGAAGGAATTGCTCCAGCAAGGCAAGGAAATCGCCAAGCTCAAAATCAAGGGATCGGTCGTTGAAGGCCAATTGCTGGATAAACCAGCCACTGAAGCCTTGGCCAAACTGCCCGGACGCCGAGAATTGCACGCTCAGATTTCGACACTGGCTATTTCTCCGGGCCGTAAACTGGCCGGACAAATTGTTGGGCCGGGCCGCAACGTGGCGGGCCTGGTAAAAGCCGTTATTGAAAAGAAGGAAAAGGAAGCCCCGGTCGCCGCTTAAACGCACCGGTGCAATAATCACGATTTAATTTGTTTTTTATGTCTTTTGTCATTCATTCAGCCTGCCTGGAGCAGTTAAAACGGGGCGCGTCGCCCTGGCTGGTGGAGACAAGCGAACTTGTGGAGTTTTACTATGGCAGAATTTGCTGCTGACATCATGGAAATGGGCGATAAGATTGTTGCCCTCTCGCTGCTGCAGGCTAAACAGCTCAGCGATTATCTCAAGGAAAAGCACGGCATCGAAGCCGCTGCCGGCGGTGGCGTAATGATGGCCGCCCCAGCAGCTGGTGGTGGTGCGGCGGCTCCCGCTGAAGAGCAGAGCACCTTTGACGTGGTGCTCAAAGCCCCCGGCGAGAAAACCATTCAGATTATCAAAATCGTCCGCGCTGCTACCAACCTGGGCCTCAAAGAAGCCAAGGACCTGGTCACAGCCGCCCCCAAGGTGGTCAAGGCCGGTGTTGATAAGGCTGAAGCCGAGAAGCTCAAGAAAGAGCTTGAAGCCGAAGGCGCAACCGTCGAACTCAAATAAGTTTGACAAGCCGTTACCCGAGTTTGCTTTCAGAAGCAACCCCGCTCAACCAATCCAAGGCCGGCGATTCCCATTGAATCGTCGGCCTTTTTTCTTAATCCGGGCAAATGTGCAGTTCGCCGGTGGTTTCTCCGCAGAGAAATCGGCAAAAGGATGGTGCGACTATGGGATCCATGTCGTCAGGTTCATCTTCAGTAAGCGGAACGCTAAATGATTCAATCTGGGCGTAATGGCCCAGCGTGTCTAACACCGCCAGGGGCGTTTGTTCCGCTGCATCACTGTGAATTGCTACCTTCCATGCGCCAAACAGGCAGCCCGGCGACACTGGAATAGCTGGTGATGGTGTGGCAATAAGCGTAGTGTGGTCCGGCAGGACGGCAACAAATGTCGCATCTTCAGGTGCTGAATCGCAGGGACCGCTGCACTGCCAGATATAGCCTTCCACAATCCATTGCCGCGTGAGCATGGGAACCGACGACACATAGTGACTCTGACGCAACATGAAACTCATATTTCCGCAGCAATTAAATCCTGGTAGGTTTCACGCCGCCGGATAATCCGCCAGGCATTGCCATCCACGAGAACTTCAGCGGCACGCGGACGGGCATTGTATTGGCTGCTCATGGCAAACCCATACGCACCAGCCGAAAACACCGCCAGTAAATCCCCGCGTTTTGTTCGCGGCAAATACCGGTCCTTTGCCAGATAATCGCCACTTTCACACACCGGGCCGACAACATCCACTTTTTCATCATTGGCCGTTCGCAGCGTACTTTGCCGATTTTCCGGCAGGCATGAACCACTGACATCCACCGGCCAGATAAAATGATAGCTTTCATACAGCGTGGGCCGAATCAGATCATTCATGGCCGCATCTACAATCGTAAATTTTTTGCCGCCCCCCTGCTTACTGTATTGCACCCGCGTTACCAGAATGCCGGCATTGCAGGAAATGGACCGCCCCGGCTCCAGAATAATCCGCAGTTTTCGATCCTTCAGCAGTGGGATAATCGCCGCGGCATAATCAGCGGCCGACGGCGCTTCATTGCCTTCATAAAAAGCGGCAAAACCCCCACCAATATCCAGCGTGTCAATAATAATATTGCGCTCTGCCAAACGGTCGATCAGATTCAGCGCTTTGGTAATGGCATCCACATACGGCTGTGTAGATTTAATCGGCGAACCAATGTGCAAATGCAGGGCGCTTAAGCAGGCATTTTTGGCGGCCGCCGCTTGAATATAAAAGGCTTCGGCACGGTCGATATCCACGCCAAATTTCGTCTCTTTTTTTCCCGTCAGCGTTTTCTGGTGGGTACCAGCGCTGCTGACATCCGGGTTCACTCGCAACGCACCCTGTGCGATAAGGTTTTTGGCACCAGCCAAACGATCCAGATTCCAGAATTCCTCTTCGCTTTCAATATTGAACCAACCGATACGCTCATCCAACGCTTCGTTGATTTCCTGATCGGCTTTTCCAACACCCGCAAATACAATCATCTGGGCGTTGGCACCGGCTTTTAACGCCCGAAATAGCTCCCCGCCTGACACCACATCAAAGCCGCTGCCGCGGACCTGCAACGCCTGAAGAATGGCCAGATTTCCGCAGGATTTAATGGAATAACAAATCAACGCCTTAAGCGGCGCAAACGCTGATGCGATGCGGTCAAAATGGGACAGCAGCGTGGCCTGGCTGTAAATGTACGTCGGCGTCCCGGTTTTCTCCACAATATCCCGCACCGCCACGTGCTCACAATGCAGTTGATCATTGATATATTGAAAATTGTCCATATTTATTCCCGATGTTGAACGCCCGTCCCGCCGCAACGGAGAGCTTACATAAACCGTTGCAGAAATGCGAATGCCTCATCCGCCGCTTCGCGCGCTGTGGTTTCATACGGATAAAGCTCCACCGTCGCCCAACCCTTATAATCTACCTGCTTAAAGGCTGCGAAAATAGAAGCCCAATCCATGGCACCGCGCCCGGGGATCAAGTGATGATGCACACGGCTGGAGGCAATGTCCTCTAAATGCACATGCGACACCCACGAGTGGCACTTCACAAATGATTCAGCCGGCTCTTCACCCACACAAAACAGATGCCCCAAATCACAGTTCATCCGCAAATTCGGGTGATTTACCCGCTGCAAAAATTCGACGCATTGGTCCGTGGTTTCAATTAAAAGGTGAGGCTCCGGTTCCACCAGCAGCATAATATTGAACTGCTGCGCCAGCGGAAGAACCCGCATGAGTCCCGCCTGATATAGAGCCAAAGCCTCTTCACGGGCCAGTGCTTCCACAGGCCCACCCGGTTCCAGCGAAATGGTTTTCGCTCCCAGCGCCGCCGCCATGCGAATGCAGTTATCAGTGTGACGAATGCGTTGCTCCCGCAGGCCAGCGTCTTTTTCAATCCAGGAAGGATGCAGCGTGTCGCCGAGGGCGAAAAAAGTGAACGCATTGATATTGGATATGCGCAGCTTCAACGAATCCAATTGGCCGCGCAATTGCGTGATGCGCCCATCCGGCATGTGCGGTGGATAAGCATGCGGAACATCCGCCATGATTTCCACGCCGCCATACCCGGCAGCGGCTATGGAATCAACGGCTTCTTCCAGCGATGTTTTTTTGAAGGCATTGGTGGAAAAAGCTAGCTTCATTTTATTCCGTGATTTCAACGCCCATCGACCGGGCAGAACCGGCCAAAATTCTTTCGGCGGATTCCAAACTCGTAGCGTTCAAGTCAGGCAATTTTTCCTGAGCAAGTTTGCGCAGTTGCGCTTTAGTAAGCTTGCCGATCTTGTTTTTGTTCGGCTCGCCACTGCCTTTTTCAAGCCCAAGAATGTCTTTGATCATTACCGATGCGGGCGGCGTTTTAATAAGAAAATCAAACGAACGGTCCGTGTACACGGTAACTTCCACGCCTACGACTTTGCCCTTTAGTGCGGCGGTCGCGGCATTGAAGCGTTGGATGAACTGGCCAGGGTTTACGCCATTGGCACCCAATACCGGCCCAATCGGTGGGGCTGGCGTGGCGGTTCCGCCGGGGGCCTGCATCTTAAACTTTTTGGCTATTTCCTTAACCTTGGCCATAACTTAAACCTCAAAAATCCTGTGCGTATACAAAAACCTGATTCACTGAAAAACTCGCACCCGTCACAGCGAATGCATCGTTAACTCTCGGTATTGGACCTGGAAACCACCCTGACATTTCTGCGCCCATCCGCGGCCATCCATCGTTGGGACAGCGACGGCCGGTTGGCAGGCGTGTCAGACCGGCGACCCATTTTTCGTATCGCAATAATAAACAGCGATACCAAGCCCAGCACCAGCACTGCGCCAATTGCCGCTACCGTCAACAGCAGCCCTACCATCACCAGCGGCACCAGCACCAGAATGCACCCGATCACCCATAACCACTTGCCCAGCGCTGTTTTAGGCACCAGACTACGACGGGTCGAGGCGGTAACGTTGGTATCCGTAAGTAACTTCATTGCGGCACGTATCTTTTTCTTTCTCCCGGTGCGAAAACGAGTTTAATACATTTTCCATTCCGGGCAGGCCTTTTAACATTTCTATTATAGCCTTGAAATGTTGCCAGGCACCGCCGCAGAGAACCCATCATTTTACTGAATCTATTGGACTTTTTCCAATTGCCAGTATTCCAGCTCCAGCGGCGTGGCACGGCCGAAAATCGTAACAATGACGCGTACCATACCTTTGTCCGGGAAAATTTCATCCACAGAGCCTTCGAAATTCTCAAACGGCCCTTCCCGCACTTTCACCGGATCACCCTTCAGGAATTCGACCTTCACCGCCGGACCGGCTTCCGGTTTCTCCGCGTCGGCAATGAGCTTTTCGACGTCTTTGTCTTTCATGCGTTCCGGCTTGTTTTTCTGACCGATAAAATCACCGGCCCCTGCGGTTTCCTTAAACACGTACCAGGCCCGCTCCGGGATGGTGCCATCGGAATTTAATTCCATTTCAACAAACACATACCCCGGGTACGTTTTGTTCTCGGCAACCTTTTGTTGACCGGCTTTGACTTTTTTGACCCGCTCCCGCGGCACCAGCAGCCGCCCAATAATATCGGTGAGGTTTTCGGCCTTTATTTTGCGCTCCAGCGTGTCGCGAACCTGGTCTTCCTTATTGGAAGCGACCTTCAGCACACACCAGTGTTTCATAGAAGATTCGGTCACTTGACGCTCCGTAATTTGTTCAGTGCTCATTTCGCCAAAACTTGCCTGCGGAATTAAACCGCCGACACTTCAAGGATGAATGCAGATTATTCCGCATTATCGGATGATGTGAATCGCGTGGAACAACCACACGAAAAACGTATCCACCAGAAACAACATCAGTGCCATTCCCAAGGTGGACAGCACCACCAGCCGCGTGGCTCGTATCACAGCCGCCCGGGTGGGCCATACCACTTTACGCATTTCACTTTCCGTCAGGATCATAAAATCCGCAAGGTTCGGACGGTTCACCACATAAAAGCAAAACGCTGCGCCCGCCGCCCCCACCAGCACCACCATGATCATTTTGGAATATGCCGGATCCAGAGCCATAAATGTGTTCTTAATCCACAAAATACCCAAAGCAACCAGCAGCCCCAAGCCAATTACCGTGCCCAGGCGTACCCACTTTCCCTGCCCTTTTTTATAGATATTAAAGAACGACAAAACCTACTCCAGACTTCACTGCAACGGCCGGGCTACACACCCCTTTTTTTACCGTCTTTTCCGCTCTGCCAAGCCGTGCCAGGATTGTTCCCATGTGTTTGCGCTTTTCATGAAAACCGCAAGGTCATCAACAACACGGCAGGCAGGAGTTGAACCTGCAACCCCCGGTTTTGGAGACCGGTGCTCTGCCAGTTGAGCTACTGCCGTAAATGCCTTGAAAACCGCTCGGGTCGGCTCCGAGCACTTATTTACCTTTCTTGATCTTATGATCCGTATGCTTACGCAACCGCGGAGAGAATTTGAAGAATGTCTTCTTCACATCCATCTCCTTAGGGTTGATGCTGATACGGTAGTTGAGATCTTTGGTCTCACTACATTGCAACCATGCCCATTCACGCGCCATTTTCGCGACTCCAATTCAAGCGACAATTTTATACTTCAGGTTTTCGCCACACGGCTACCCGAAGTTCCGGGCTGGTGCGTTATAACCAGCCGGACCAGTGCCTGCATTATAGAAACTTTTTGCAGGCCTGAAAACAAACCAGTAATCTTGACTATTGACAGAGCCACGCGGACAGGAAATCCCCGCCCGCGTGGCCCATGGTTTTCATCAAGATTCATCTTAACGAATCAGTTAGGCGATGATCTTGGTGACCACGCCCGCACCGACCGTCCGGCCACCTTCGCGAATAGCGAAGCGGACACCCTGTTCCATCGCGATTGGGCATTCACCCAATTCCACGGTGATCTTCACGTTATCCCCAGGCATGACCATCTCTGTGCCGGTTGGGAGATCCAGCGAACCAGTCACGTCTGTGGTACGGAAGTAGAACTGCGGGCGGTAGCCCTTGAAGAATGCGGTATGGCGGCCGCCCTCTTCTTTGGTCAGTACGTAAATTTCCGCTTCAAACTTGGTGTGCGGGGTGATCGAACCGGGCTTCGCGATAACCTGACCGCGTTCCAACTGTTCTTTTTCCACGCCACGCAGCAACAAGCCAACGTTATCGCCGGGAATCGCCTGATCCAGAACCTTCTGGAACATTTCCACGCCGGTAACAACGGACTTCATCGGGTCTTTATGCAGACCTACGATTTCCACATCATCGCCAACCTTGATGGTTCCGCGTTCCACTCGGCCCGTACCTACCGTACCGCGGCCCTTAATGGAAAACACGTCTTCCACCGGCATGAGGAATGGCTTATCCATTTCACGCACGGGTTCAGGAATGTAGCTGTCCAGTGCCGCAACGAGCTTCATGATCGGCTCGATAGCTTTGGCATCCGTCGGATTCTTCAGAGCCGCCACGGCAGAACCGCGGATAATCGGCACTTCATCGCCCGGGAATTTGTACTTGTTCAGCAGCTCGCGGATTTCCAGTTCCACGAGTTCCAACAACTCGGGATCATCTACGAGGTCAATTTTGTTGAGGAACACCACAATCCGCGGCACGTTTACCTGCCGAGCCAGCAGCACGTGTTCACGGGTCTGAGGCATCGGGCCGTCGGCGGCGGATACCACCAGAATGGCTCCGTCCATCTGGGCGGCGCCAGTGATCATGTTCTTCACAAAGTCCGCGTGACCGGGGCAGTCAATGTGGGCATAGTGGCGAGCCACTGATTCATATTCCACATGCGATACCGCAATGGTCACAATTTTGCTTGGATCGCGGCGACCCTGTTTTTCGGAAGCCTTCGCCACCGAATCATAGGAAATGGCCTGCGCCAAACCCTGTGCCGCCAACACTGTAGTTAGCGCTGCAGTCAACGTGGTCTTGCCGTGGTCAATGTGACCGATGGTGCCTACGTTTACGTGCGGCTTCTTACGTTCAAATACGCCTTTGGCCATGGATAAATACCTCCTGTGGTAGAGAAAATCCAGTCATACAAAACACTATCGCGGCAGCCAATACCACGATTAAAAAATCTTAATCTTCCGATAGTTCATCTTTACCAGCCTTCGCAGCACGGTAAAGTGATTCGGACTAATTCCCGCAAGGTCTCAAGCGGCAAGGTTGCCATCGCGTCAATACCCGCGGCTTCAAAAGCTACTGATGGGACTTGAACCCATGACCTCGTCCTTACCAAGGACGCGCTCTACCAACTGAGCTACAGCAGCGTGCGGCCATTGTGTTCGTCTCATCGGCTCGATACGGTGCAAAATTAAAACCATCCGATTACCGGATACCGCCGCATCGCCGTCGGCTAAATTTCCAAAAAGAAAATCCAGCCAAGATTCACTAGTTTACCGGCTGTTTTCAGTCGCTGCAACCCCGCGCCAATAAACCGCCCCGAATTCTGTACCCCAAGCCAGAGCCAGGAATCCAAAAGCGGGGAAGAATTTGGAAGCCAGGAGCTAGAAGTTAGAAGACTTTGGAAGCGCTGCTGCGGCAATTCTGCTCCGCAGATTAAACCTGCCAGCTAACATCCTGCCAGATTTAAAGGCTCCCTTCCAACTTCTAACTCAACACTATCCCGTCCCCCGTCCCCTGTAACCTGTCCCCTACGCGCCCCCCCCCCGTCCCAGGT
>JAJZDN010000062.1 GCA_021805985.1 Planctomycetota bacterium
GCGGCCACAATGATCGATATCTGTCCGGGATTCAGCCCCGATGTCGCCTGCAGATACGGCAAAGCCCCGGCAATAATGCCTACATCCACGCCATACAGCAATCCGCCGAGACCGGCAACCAGCAGCAGCATCCGGTTGTACCGATGGCGGGTAGACTCCTCATCACTGACTCGTTCTGTACTCATTACCACTGAACTCCTCGCTACGCTCGCCTCTCGCCGGGCACGAGATGCGGGATATCTTGTCGAGATGTGCGGCTTGGCGCATGGCTCGCCGCCCGGTTACTCCTCACAAAAGGTCTAGATTCGGGTACTGCCCCGCGATTGATAGCGCGGAGTAGCGATGATCAGATCAGTCATACTCGCTTCAGATTGTGGCGGTACA
This sequence comes from Planctomycetota bacterium, assembly GCA_021805985.1. GTDB lineage: Bacteria > Planctomycetota > Phycisphaerae > WQYP01 > WQYP01 > JAMDCX01. The sequence goes on from JAJZDN010000062.1 coordinate 385, forward strand.
CTCGTGTCTGTGGACGCTGATGGAGGTCGGCGCTCTTTGCTGGCAATACGTATCATCAGGTGCACCGTCAGTATCCGCAGTAAGTAAAAAAAGGTCGGTGCGCAACCGCAATTCGCAATCTTCCTGGCGCGAAGCCAAACGAAATAGCCTCATTGGCATCAATCTTCCTCGCCGAAGTCATCGGTCCATCCACGGCTTATGAACGCATCAAAAATAGCCTTCCCTCGGCCGATCCAAGTGACAGTTGCACTCCCGGGGCACCCGATCTCTTAGCCACAACAGGTATTTCATGTCCAGTATCCGGGTCTACCTCCACAATATTTCCGACGGGAGCTAGGAATCTTACAGTCGGCCGCGCCGTGAAACAGTAACTGTAATTATTCAACAAAACTGCAGTTCTGCCATCCGCGTGTTTGAATACGCCAATCAAATACTCGCCCGGCGTCAAACTTCTGATCGGCGAGTTTTGCAATACCGTCGCCGGGTTCGCATTGGGTGCCACGCGATACACCTTTTCACTGGTCAACTGCATTAATATCGGCCCAAGATTTTTCAATCTGGCGTTGATTCTGCTAGCTTCGCCGTAGCGACGTGTGGGATGTCCAGCAGCGCTGATCAGGGCGTTGCCGCCGCGAGGAAGGCCAGTCGGTGTCCAGTAACAGAAATAGAGTACCCCTTTCGCGCCATAAGCCAAGGAGGTATATATCTGCCAGCGCATCTGGGATTCGGTGGGACACCTATGCGGTCCAAAGGCCATGGCGTTGAAGAAATTCCAGAATGGAATGTTTTGCCGGAGTGCGTATTTGCGCAGGACGGCGAGATTCGCACAATAACCGTCCCGGGTGTCCCTATGGGGTTCCATCATCGGATAGTAGTCCATACACAGCACATCGGGGTCCACTTCTCCGACGAATCGGCGAACATACTCCTCGTAGGTGCGTGCACCCAACTGTGTAACGGTGGCGTATGCGGGGAGCAGGTTTATAAACCCCAACTTACCCGGCCTATTCACTCGCAAGTGACTAACCATATATCGAAGATTGGGGAATTGGCCGGCATTGGGTTCGTCCTTGAGCATGTAGCCCCAGCAGGCGGGGTGATTGTGGAAGCTATCAGCCCGCTTAATCTCGCCAATTTCTGTGGCTCCGTGCAGCGCCCCTAGCTCATAGCCTTGTAAATACACCAACGCTTTCAACCCATATTTCTCACATAGATTAAGTTGGTGCCGGTCAGTCTTTGGCGTCCTTGCTCCGAATCCGCCCATCGCCACCGTGAAATTCGCTTCCGCGAGTTGCGCATAGTGCTCCTCCATACGCGCGTTGGCCGGAGGATCCACCCAGAAGCTAATGCAGAAGCGATCTTGCCTAAATCGTACACTTTTCCCCAAGTTCGGGGCAGCGGGCCGAAGTGTCCGCCGTGGAAGCAGTGGCACGGCAGCCACTGAGGATAGGAGAAATGTTCGTCGTCCGAGCAACCAATTTTGGACCGCTTCCTTTTCTACTCGTAACTCCTGCCGATCACCCATAGCTGAACTCCTCAAGAAACAAGGTAGGATTCGGGCATCAATGTCCAATTTGGCGACGCTTCGCGTGCGCTGCCCCGATTGGTGCCTTAGCAGTGAAAAATCGGGCGATTGCACAAAGTTTTTCGGTCTCTTTATCGCCCAAGCGTTTACGGTGCCTAAGTATGGGAAAAGCCGGCGCCGCCCTTCCGGCCCTGGCTGGGATCCCGCCGGGGCGGGGACAGGCAAATGCACCTACACTACGTCATCTAGAACCGCCAAGAGTGCCAGATAACCGTCGGCCAAAAAGCCTTCATAGCCCCAGCATTTGCCCGTCCAGCTTTTCCAATCTTTTGACATACCATCTCTGCACAGCCCTTGAAAGTCCCCCAGGGCAAAACTTCGAAGCATCGGATACAAAATTTTGCGGGCATCCTCGCGCCGCCCCAACTTATAGAGAGCCTTGAGCGTAAAATACGTGAAAGCAGCTGTGGCACCACCGTTCTCGTAAATCTGGAAGGTATCCGCACCATCGGCTTTGGACGGATACCCCCAACGGCGCAGCGTCGGAAAGTAATCGTCTTGCCGTATGGGAATCAAATTGCCAGGCAGCCCATATTGAAAGTTGACGTAGCCGACATCCTGAATCTTCCTGAGCAGAGCGGCCATGACGCTCTGGGCCGTGGCAGGCTCTAACAGGTCGTATGTAACCGCGACGCCCTGCACGAATGTAAAGCAATAGTCGTGCAGCATTCCGGCGGCGTCACGCCATCCCCCCAGAAGCCCCGTCTTCTCGTTTAGAAACGTTGCGGCGTAGGACTGCTTTAGTCGAGCCGCATGCCGCGAAAACTCGGCAGATGCGCGGGTCTTCCCAATCTTTAAGGCCACTTGCGACATGAGGATGCAGGCGCGGTACGCCAAGGCATTTGAATAGGCATCCTCGTAGCCGAAGCCTATGGTGTCCCACCAATTAGCAGGCCGGGGCGGAGTGCGGTATCGCGTAAAGGCACCCGCGTCCCCGGAGAAGAAGTACTTGATTAGGCCGTTGCCATTGGTATCAGTGGCCAGCATCTTGCGCATCCAGATCAAAAGCTGCGGCCAATGTTGACGGGCCCAAGGTAAATCGTTTGCGCCGTTAATGTAGGTGCCAGCGGCGATAAGCAGTGATGGTCGTGAGTCAAGCGTATCGTGAGGGGAACCCCATGCAGGTCGGTCGGTGCCTTCCCAAGCGTCGTTGTAGCCGACCTCACCATAAGCCTTCATTCCGGATAGATACCGATCCAACGTCCATCTTACGATGTCCAGACAGTTTAAACCCGGCGAAAGTGTCGGCCCGCGTGCCGCCATCTCCGCGCACATATAAACTGTAAATGCGCAGGGATCGCTTGACGAATTATTTGCCAAGGTCCGCAATCGCGGATTTATTTGAAAAATGTTCAAGAAATTCCGGCGAAATCCATCGTAGAGTGGATTGGTAGTAATACCCTTGGTGGCCGGATAGATGGCGACAACTTCAAGCGTATACTCAACCATTGGCACCTTAGCATCTGCAGGGGGAAAGCTGATTTTGACATAAGGTTGGGCGGCCGTCCCACCAAAATCACTCCGAAGCGCATCGTAACCTAGGCTCATTCCTGCGTGCCCACCTGTAATGCGGACCGATCCCAAGTCGGGCAAATGCAGTACACAGGGCAGCGACATAATTTGCGGAGCCGCAGGGCGGCTGGCAGCCCAGCCATTGCTGGGGATGGTTGAGAACGGCGCAAGCGGTGCCACCGGCATACGCCCAAGAAGTGTAGCGTGATTGGCGAGCTGGTTGAAATTAAGCACCAGAGGCGGTTGAACAAATCCGCTGACATAGTGTGACCGCATGCGCAATGCTTGCCTACTAAACTCGAATTCCCAAAGCGGCGGTGTGAGATCGCTTTGACCACTTGCCCGGTATGCAATCCGTTGAGCAGAGAGCGTGGTCTTATACGCCGGGCCGGTTTCCCAGCGTTCGGGAATTAATAATTTTCGGGCCACCTTTCGGCCGCCTAATGAATCAACGCAGAAATTGCGGAATAGAGGTGCCTTCCGGGACAGCGCAATTTGATAGAATGGTGTTTCAAAGACTTCTTCTGCGCCGTCACCAAAATGGCCGGGCAGCGAGGGTATTGCCACTACGCCGACCAAGCCTTTCACAAAATCCCTGCGACCGAATCGCCATTTTAAACTAGAGTCTTTGTTCATTAGCTATTTTCCTTTTCTCATGGGGATCGCCCGGCGAAGGTGGATATTTGGTTTGAATATTTTCCTTTGCGACAAAATTCACGGCACAGTTCGGGCCGGATTACTGTACTACGTTGCTCGGCAACGATGGGTTGATGATATTCAATACCCTCAATCCGCTCTCCCCGGAAATGTTGATTTGGCCCGGTAGCGACGGGGGAACTTGGTTATCGGGAATGCTTGCGGCATGACCATCGAAAAATACCGCATTGGCGGAGCCATTGCTGGCTGATGTCTGCTCGTGCCGATATCGCATACCGTCTTGCGGGCCGGAATTCGGATAGTCGTCATTCGTGTTCCACCCAGGAGCCATGCCTTGCGACGAAACCATATCGTTAACAGGCCAGTCTCGTCCATTCCACATGTTCTGCCACCAATAGAATTCCGCCAAGCCGTCGCCCCCTGTTGGCTGCCATTGGTTGGCGTCGCCGATCGCGACCTTCTGGCTGGGGTCGACAACATCTGAATCCTTGAAAGTCGTTGATTGCGGTCCACTCCCGGTCCAACCCGGAAATCCACCTGGCGGAAGGTAAGCCATGAAGAAATTTGGATTGCATGCGTAAGTTGTAATCTCGGCCGGCGCAAATACGTTGTTGGGACTCCCCGGATGATGGTAATGCACTGGCAAGATAGAGCCGGGACAGATAAACGTGTTGGCGAATTTCTTGGTAAGGGAACTTAGCTGCGAAGGGCTGATTGTACTCGGGATGCCATACCATGCCTCGTCGAGATTATACGAATCAATGTTGTGGATATAACAGAACAGGAGCGAGTCCCAAGAATTTTGCCCGTAGAAATCGCCGCCACCGGCTATCCCGTTATCGTCGGCATAGGGAATAGCATCTTCGAAGGTCGATTCATATTCAGCTAACATTTGCCCTTGTGACCGAAGGTTTGCCAAACAAACGGTGCTCAAGGCGTCTTCCTTCGCTCTTGCCAAGGCTGGCAGTAGCAGCGATATGAGTAGAGCGATGATGCTGATCACTACAAGTAACTCGACGATGGTAAAGCCATCTGCTTGGCTACGATGTGGATGGACAACACAATTAGTATTCATACCGATTCTCCAAAAATGGGCGCAAACCCGTGCCAGTAAAATATATTTACACCGCGTCCTCAATACGATGTCCAAGGCGGTGAAAGCATGCGGACGCTCGGAATGCTCCCTACCGCCAACCTCGTGTTATGGGGCCGCCATGCTTGCTGGCCTACGGCCAGCAAGCAACAGTGCCAATCCACCGCTAGCGAGCAGCCCCAGCGTTGCCGGATCCGACACTGCAACCAATGATACATTTGATACGTCAACCGTATCATCTACTCCCGCTGGGCTATTATTGAGAAACTCAATATTGCTCGATCCTGAAGCCGCAGTGAAATTGAGGAAAAAAGGGATGAAACCCGTATCGGTTATGGTTGGCTTCAGGGTGACTATCTGGCTACCTTTGGTCGCATTCGTCAGAATCACCTCCAGCACGGCCGATGAATCGCCACTGCGCGCCGCCGCATCAAAAGTCAGCGTATAGGACTGCCCAGCGACGGTGCCTACTGCCTGGGCAATGAAGGCTCCCCGCCACTGCATGAAGGCAAAATCGCCTACACCTGCTGGACTGCTCGGTGCAAACGGCTCATAGCTGTCGCTACCATAAAACCCCGTATCGGGGCCGTTGACACCACTGTTTCCATATGTGATCCAAGCGGTTGGATTAACGGGGTTGCCCCCAACCGAGGAGTACCCCGGCGGCGCGCCGTACGCCGCCGCGTTCGCGGAGAACACTCCGTTGGTGATCGTACTGGCAGTAGTGGCGAACTTGGCAGGTTCCTGCTGGGAGATCAGGGCCGGCCCTAATTGCTGGGTGGCGACCAAAACGGAAAACTCGTTTGAAAAAACCTCGCTGGGGCGGGCGATGAGCACCGGCGACACCTTTGTCTTCCCCAACGGAAGTTGGGCCGCGCCTGTGCCAAGGACGCTAGCATCTGGGAATGTGCCGAAAACCTCTGGAAAACCCACCGGCGTCGTGTAAAATACGCCGAGATTATCTTGGCGATCAATATTGGCAATCCACCCATATGACGTGATTGCCGGCTGCGGCCAAATTGGAGAGCCAGCGATGGTATGTACCGAACCGTTTGACGTGGGATACATGAAGGCATCGGTGCGGTCCGTATAAAGCGTGGGTATTTCCGTCCCCATAAGGTACGCCTCCGATTGGTGGCTGTAGCAAGTGTAACTAAAATTTGCGACCCCTTGAGGAGTGATCTCCACGCTCTCAACATAATCCCACGCGGTAGGAGTGCCTGCGTTATAATCCAATGGTGCTATGACCGCATTGAATTGATTTGCGTTTGCTGACCAACGAACCACTGGACTCCCAATTTCCGGAAAGGAACTCCCATTTGGATGTTGGTAATAAGGGTATCCCCCGGAGGCCCCGGCCTGTACCGGGTTTACCATCAGCTGCTGGCTTCCGTCAACGTATTGGTAAAGAAATTGGTCCTCCTGTAATAGGCGGCCCACGTCGTGTGCGTCGACGATATTCAGTCCGTTATCCACATTCCGGTTGGATATTCCGACCACTGCCGCACCCCAGGCGAGGTTAAACGTGACCGAGAGACCACCGTTTGAAATTGTGACATCGCCACCGGCTCCACGTGCCGATGACACGCCCGCAGCCAAGCCAGTGGCGAAAATCGTTGCTGCAGCCGACCGAACGATAAGTGAGTTAAATGCATCGTTGATTTTCATGCGACATCCCATGAGAACTACCCGCTTATTGAGGAACCACGAAGCAAACCTCCACAGCGACGGGCCGCCCACGGCAGAAATTTTCCGCGCGCAAGCCACACATATCCGAGCTAAAACGGTGCTGTGGAGCCAATGACATAGCAATCACACCGAACGGCGGCGATGGATCAGCAACAGCCCTAGGGCAATGGCACCCGTGATCAGCCCCAGCCCGGCCGGTTCTGGAACGGTGACCAAGCTGAAGTTGGTCATGGTTCCTCCGATGGGCGGTGCAAACCCAATTCCGACCATATTGACGCTCAAATCACCAGTTGGTGACATATTCACGTTCGATGGAGAGGTGATCACGCTGAGCGCGGGGTTCGTCATATCCTTCCAAGAGAACGCCGCCGTCCACGTGGCACCCACAGTGTTCAGCACCTCCGTAAGCACAACCTTGTCTGAGGTGTTTGTCGTGCTCCCCCCGCCCGGCGAACCGGCAACACTTCCACTGCCTCCGATTCCGTTCGGAAAGCCGGCCCCGCCACCATACACCCGGTAAATCATTGCCGGCCCGGTGGCACCGTAGGCCCCATCACTAACATTGAGGAATTGCAGTCCTATCCAGTTGCTACTGGACGATCCAAAATCATTAACTACGGCCGTGACCTGGAGCTGGTAAATTTGACCGGGTTCTGGTGTAAAGGGAAGCAAGGCCATTTCGTGAGCCCCGTTGGTTGCCCCCGAGTACGTCAGTTGTCCCCCGTTAACAGTGCTTGTCGTCCAACCCGTATCGGGGGAGTTCGTACCGAAGAGGAGAGCTGCCCACTTGGCATTCGCCGTTCCGCCGAAGCCACCCGCATCAATAGTAGGCATAGAGCCATTTAATCCACCAGTGCGGCCAAAGCTATCTTGGTAGATAACACCGGCCAAGGCTGCACTCCCCGTCGTTCCGAGTAAAGCCAGCGTTGCTCCAGCGATTATGCTAGCCCCCAAGAAGGAACCGTGAACACCCAGAGGAAATGCAAGACGTTTGGAAGACATAAAAACACTCCTGCTCCCTGTGGGAGCCTCTCGAAATTCCCGCCGACCGGGCGAGTTGCGGGTCCACGCGCCAACAAGGCCGCAGACGTTAATATTCATATTGCGACGGAATCATCATGCCCAAGCGAATCATTCGCTATTGACGGCCATTTTCACCGCTCTTCTTATTCTTTAACTCGGCCGGAGATCATGGCCGAAACCAAGTTGACGCCCCTTTCTGCTTTCAGCTCCGCGGAGACCCCCGCGGCTACGACTCTTGCGTTACTGATATGAATTATAACTTTTGGAAACACCTTGTCAAGTATTTTTACAAAATTTTATAAAATTCTTTTTAGAGCGGCTTTTTAACACCAAACGGGTCGAAGGAATTGCTTAAAATTCCGCCAAATTAGCGCGATTATGCCATCATTCTCCCAATAAATGGGACAACATCACAAGCCGAGCCTCTTCGATACAAAACAACTTTCTTTGGATTTTCAGGTGATAAAAAGAGTTGCACATAACGAATCCAATCCCCTTATATTTATTTATATTAATAAAAAATATCACGGCCGTGGGCGCCGGAGCCTCAATTGAATTATAGGCTTCGCTGGCGCAAATCGAGAATTGGTGCCGCCAAAACGACACAATGATCGGCGGTGTTGCTGGAACATTTTCAGCGACCTGCAGGCTGGCAGGACGGCGGAATACTGGACCCCATCCCGATATTCCGCCACATTGTCATCGTGATCTATCGGGGGTCGGGGTCGAGGACCGGGGCAATATCCTTTTTAGATTTGCCAACTGCCAACCATTCGCTCTGGCGGAATTCGGCCCCACGTTCGGTTGCGTCTCTAACCCCCTGCTCCGAATATTGGCTGCACCAGATAATACCGATACTGCTGACCAACCCGTGTCCTACTGTTCCGGCGGTGATGGCATGCGATTCCACCCGTCGCGGTAGAGGCTCGCGAGCGCCAGCCATCCAGCGGTCTCGCCATTGCTGGCACCAGGTTGGTCCCACAAATCGATTTGAATGCGGTCCGCAATGCCGGCCAAAAGGCGGCGACGCACGAACCGCGTAAGAGCATCACTGAAAACAGGGTAGCGGATGAATTGGCTCACGAGTACCAAACGGTTGGGCCGCATGAAGTTGGCGGCGTTGGCCAGGCCGGTTGCAAGATACCGGGTCATCTTTTTCAGCGAGGGGTCGGTGGACAATGTTCTGATGGAAGCCAGCCTGTTCAGCAAACTTTCTCCATTGCCATCAAGATTCCTCAGAAAGGCTGTTGAGCAAATTCGTTCCAGGCATCCGTAGTGCCCACAATGGCACAACTCTGTTCGGACCATAACCCGCATATGCCCCAGGTCGTTGGCTCCGACGGCGCAACCTCGGTTTGGCTGGCCATCGATTAGCACAGCCGCTCCCAGTTCACCATCTTGAATGAACACCAGCACGACGTCTTCCTTCCCAAAGGCCTCGTGCGTCATCAACCAGCGAGCAGCCAAGGCGTGCATGTCATTTTCCAGAGTAACAGGAATGGCACCCGACGCGCTGTAAACCGGTGCCAGCGCGACCGGTACCTTGCCGGCCATTGCCGATGATGACAAAATCTGCCGCTGATCCAGGTCAACAAAGCCTGGCGTGCTCAAACCAACCCCGATGCAATCCGGTCCGACGTGCGCTTTAACCAATTCGCAAGCAGAGGGAATCATGCGATCTGGTACCGCTATATCAACACGGATTTGCCGTCCGAGCATGGCTCCAAGAAGATTCAGGCGAGCACACTCGATATGGCCGGGGCGAAGGGCCAGTCCAAGAACATAACGGCGAGACGGATCAATTTCCAATGGAACCCGAGGCCGCCCGGGCCCTGTTATATCAGGAATTCGCTCCCTCAGCAGACCGCGTTTGACAAGCCTTCCTGCATCAAGGCCGACCTGGTTGGGCGTACTACTGGTAAGTTCGTGAAGTTCCCATCGCGACAGCGCCCGACGCTGCCAGATGAGCCGAAGGATCAGTCTTTCATTAGCGTCAAGCTTCATGGCCATTGCATCATCCTATGGTTCGGCCACGAAATCGGCAAGATGAGCGGCACACCGCCAACGCCCCCGCCGCTGCCGTCTGGGGGAGGATTAACTGGCCGGGAATGGAACCATTGAGGTTCAGGCCGCCGCATAACCGCAAGTACTTCGTACCCAGAGAATATGCACACCCGGAAGATATGCGGTAGACGCGCTTCATAGGATGGAGACAAAGGACGCAAAGGATTGTTCGGGTAAATATTTGCACCTCTTGGAACCGTAGCAATCAATGGGCCCGGGCGCACCGCGACAGAAGCTGGAATTCAGAACCTGGAACCTGGAAGAAATTCGAATCGCAGCGCCTCAACGCTCTTCTAACTCCCAACTCCTGACTCCTGGCTCCTCAAGCAGTGTCTTCCTTGTGAACCCTTGTCAATGACTCCCCGGCGGGCCGGGGAACAATTGGCGATTTGATTTTTCGGCGTAACGGGATCCCCTATGGCTGCCGTCTAGGCTTAACGGCGCACCCACAGAGAATTTCGAGTGGCCAAGGAACCGGCAGGTAGTATGTGATGTACACATGTTGGTGTGTTCGACCCATTCACCGACAAGTGGGGGCAAACGCGGGGTCTTGACACCGTCAACGCCACCGCCACCGCCCAAGTGGCAATCCCCCGCACAGCCCCCGCAGCCGCGTGATGGAAATCCGCGGCCGTCTTCACGAACCGGGCCATCGGCAACATTCACGTCGTGTCCGCGCGTTTTTCCACCACCGTCGACGGCTTACGACGCGCCTATCGTCGCGCCGATATAGATTATGCGCCGTCGGGTGGGGCCGTGATTGTGCGGAGGGTGCTCAGCCTTGGATTGGAATATTGAGCTTGTCAAAAAACGCCTGGTTCCGCTTTTTGGCGTCGCTAATCATTTTCTGGAACGAAATCATTTCCACGTAGCAATTGTAATTCCGATAGAAGCGGAAGAAGCCTCCGCCATCCGGAGTGGGGGTAAAGTCCTCCCTGCCGGCAATTTCACGTAGTGACGGTGTAAAATCCGCAACGATATAAGCGTAGAACGGCGTGCCCTCGCGAATGTGGATTGCTTGCCCTTTTGCTCGCCGCCCCACACCAGATTTTAGCGTCTCAACGTAATTCAACACCTGACTCACTGGGTTCTTTTTGGAATCATCCACTTGGAAATCGTCCCGGGCCGGACGTTTAAACTCGACGAGAATAACGGCACCGATTTGGTCAACAGAATCGCTGAAAGCCATCGGTCGCTGAAAAATTGCCAGATCCGGTCTGTCCTCACTTTGCTGTCGGACCGTCTCCTTCATTTCGCTGAAGGGCATGTCCGACGCGAGATAGTAGTGAAAATATAGGCGATCGTCGAGGAGCCACAAATTCATTTTGGCAAGGGGTGTTTCCTCGGAGGAAGCACGAGTTGGACAAATTGCGGAATGCACGGCTTGTTCGGCAGAGTACTTGCCGTTACCCTGCAGCCCGATCTGATCCTCCAGAAATTCAATCACTGATCGCCGGTAGGCAACGTGACGTGCCAGTTTCGCCATTCCCGCCTCATTCATTTGCGTGAGCAGTGCATCAAGGCGAGCCTTCCGCTCGTCCGCAGGCTCCTCCGGATTTCTGGCTTTCGCCAGTTCCTCGCTAAGTGATTCCCGGTTTTCGGCGTCCGCCTTTTGCTCGATCTTGTATAAGGCGATATCAAGGTCTTTACCCTCGGTGCCGGGCGCTATCGCGCCGACCTCATCGGCACAATGTTTCAGGAGGTAGCGGTATTGCGGATACGTTTTTTCGATCTGCGCGCGGATTCGGACCTGGTTCGCTTCAAGAATTGGCTTAAGAATAGGGTTTAGAAACTTCTTCGTCTCAGCAATCGCTCCGTTGAGCAGAGCATCGAAACTAAGGGCACCCTCAGGTGACCGATTCGAATCATAGGCGAACAAGCCATCAAAATCGAAGCTTGTTCGCTCGACATCCACAAGTTGATTTAGTAACTCTCCCGAAACATACCCTTGATATGCAAGGTCTTCCGATTTATTGGGATGCCGTAATCCGCCTGAAAGCCCCGGTACTTTTCCGGTCAAGCCTTCATTCCGGACCAGCCTGGAATGCGCACAAAAATGCAAGGAGTGGCGCGCATTTTTACGGCCACGGACCAATAAATGCGTAACACGAAACTGTGAGCCGTCGATAGAAAAATCGCTGTGTTTGATTTCGGATTTAAGTTCATCCCGAAAAAGCTTTCCCAATTCCGCGCCATAGTCTGCGCTGACATCGGACAGGAATATCTGCGGCGTTCGATCTGTAATGAAGTATTCCAGACAATGCTCGATCGTGTTTATGGCTATCGTTCCGGGTTCGTGTTGCAGCGATGTTCGGTACGAATCTTTCGGTGAACTGATGGTTACGGTTGTACCTCGCTCCTCCGTCGTCTTAACCGGGGCAGAGGTATCTATCCCATTCGTTGAAAATGCGAATGTTCGCTTATAGCGGTTACCACCATCCTCATATACACTGGAGACGTTAGCAGTCTTAAAAACTTTAAGCCACAGCAGACGGCCAACGCCCTTCCCCCCATATTTTGCCTTCGTTGTCGAATCGGAGTAACTAAACGCGTCGAAGTTCCTGTCATCGAACCCAATTCCATTATCGTGTATTTCAAAGCCTACCAAGGGCCCTGGTTCGACCCCGCCACCGAGGGTTGGCTGGCCCTTGCCACGAAGGATTCTGATTGTAATCTCTCCATTGTCGGGTTGGGGCCCGTCGAGGATCGCGTGAATAGAGTTGACCACCGCCTCAAAAAGCGCGTACAGTGCGTTTGATGGAGCGAGTCGCATATTTTGGACGCGGCCGTGGAGGTCAACTTTCAGCGGAATGTTCGATGTGGCCATTGATTCCCCCGTTTCTGCGGATCCAGATATCGCCCATGCGACGATGCTCAAGAATAATTAAATTCCTCCGAGGCCGCAATTCTCAAATTCCATCCCTGGGCGGTTCCCGATTGCCGTGCGTGCGAAATCATTCCGGGATTAATCCGCCAATTCCGACCGAACCTCAGCGCGGCTCTGGCCGTAGTCGGTCTGGTGCAGCAGGGGACCGTCCGGCCCGGCTGGGACGGCCTTGTCGCTGGACTCGCGCTGCTGAGATTTTGGCCGACGATCCACATATTCCGTGCACTTAACAACTCTTACTCAGGACATCACGCCCCCGCTCGCTGATCTCCCACACCCCGCGAGGCGAGTCGGCCTTGAGGAGGCCGTCGCGGACCATACTGTTGCGCGCCCACTGGGCGGCATTGCGCCAACGCGGGTTTTCCGGGCCGCTTGCCAGCGGCTCAAAATCAACGGACTTCAGCGCGGGCTTCATGATTTTAAGCACCCGCTCGAGCAGGTCGGCGACCTTGCCGCTGCCGCCCATTTCCTTGAGCACTTGGAGGATGGGCTGGTAGTAGGCCGACTCCGGCGTCCGCTGGCCCTTACGTAGTTTACCGAGACTGCGGCGCTGGGCGCGCGTCTCTTCGTCCTCCTCCCGCTCAGCAATCGCGGCCATTTCTTCCCACTCCTTGCGGAGGCCGGCGATTTTGTCCCGAAACGCCGTGAGTATCGCCGACCGTTCGAGGGCCTCCTTGGCCTTGTCGTAATCGCGGGCCCCGAAGGCCTTCGCCCCGACACCGTTGACGAAATCGATCTCGGCTTCGACTTCCTCCAGCAGCATGTCGAAAGCCGCTGACACGTTGGTGGGGTTGTTCTCGATCATCGGTCGTCCTCCACTCGCTGGGTCAGATCACTCCGGGGTTCCAGCAAATTTAACGACAATACTCGCCGTTCTCTCTGCGCGTGTCAAGGCGATTGGCTCATTGCGGGGCCCTGCGCCCCTAAAATGGCGCCAACGTTCCGTAAAGACCTTCGGCATGGAAAGGATCGGGTGCCATGTGAGGAAGAAGCGATTCTCCAGAGCACAGGCAAGATCGACGCGGCGCGAATACAGATGGCCATCGGGACAGCGATAGGGCGCTCATGGAATTGTGCCGGGTGCATGGGCCCAGAAATGTAACACTTTACGCGTGGTGGCGTAAGTTCGGTCGGGTTGCCGAAGCGGCGGTGGAGCTCTGGCCCCCGCCGGGGCAGTCGCGAGTGCCGCTCCGATGAGCCCATTCCCCGCGTTGGACGGTTTCAGCGTATCATTACCGGGGTTCCGCGCCGGTCTGCCCTCCATCAGTTCACCAGAGGCAGAACTCCGCAGGACATCCTCGCGACGATCATAGGCTATCATGGCTGGAACTCGTTTATCTCATGCGCCGATGAAAGGGCCGTCGGACGCAGGTTCGCGGCGAGGTTTACGGTTGTGTTTCGGGCGGGGAGCCGGGGGGAGACGTGTTTGCCACATTCGGGACCGCACCTCGGGGAAATCGCCGCCGCACAATGCCTACCAAATTCCGGCGTAGCTTCCCCTTGAGACTATCCGGCGTATCGTAATAGGCGATCAATCCATTCTTTTCACACTCCCTCCGGAAGGTCTCCAAGCTCTCGTACTGTGCGCGGTCGAGGTCGTGCGGCGTACTTGGCCTTTGTGAAAAATAGATCATCACCGGCTTTCCAGCTTGGATATGCTCTTGGATTTCCTCAACCGTACCACCCGGGGCCTTGCCCGTGGGAGTCCCAAGTCGTGTCCAGAACACGGCGACCAGAAGGGCGCAATTCCGGAGCAGCTGCCGGTTGATGATCTCCTGTGGACGATCTCCCATTTCCGGCGTGGCGTCTGTCTCCCACATGACAGGCACGAGAACGGTTTTTTCCTGCTCGGCATGGCTTGAGTTCCAGTCGGCGATGGCTTCCCGGATTAACTCCCGCTCCTCCAACACATCGCCGGGCGAGGCGATCATTACCTTAACCACCTGCGCTTGGTAGACTCCCCTCCCGTCGAGGCCGCTATCCGGCCTGGCCGTCGTGCCAGCGGGAGGAGCCTTCCGAAGCGCCCTTGCCGTGAGTTCCAAGCAGTCCGCGATGTCTTGGGCCACCCTACTTGGGTCGCAGGCTTGGCGGAAAACGCTTGAAAAATGGCTGGACACGGCACCCTGTAGTTCCGTAAGGAGATCCTCCACCTTCCGAGCCTGCTGCCTTGACGCTGCGTCACCTTCTCGCTCCAAACGTGCGAGGGCGCTGAAAACCTCTTTCTCAAGTTCCGGGTATGGCCGGCCCATCCTCTGGTAGTATTCCGTCAATTCCTTGTCGACGCGGGCGTAATCTTCGCGTCCAGCAAAATCGGCACTTTCGTCGTTGAAACTTCTGGGGTGGAGAGGCTTACCCGCCGGGTCTCTGGCGTTGATATAGCGGGCGATAGTATCGTGGGATGCAGTCCAAATATTTCCGTCAAGGTAGTGCCACTCCGGAAACTGGCGAGCGTGGAGCATTTCTAGGAAGTGCAACCACTTAGGCCACTGTGTTCGGAATTGCGCGGCCAGCGACTCAAGCCGCTCCGCCAATTCTGCGGTGGTGCCTTGCTGGGGCGGCTGCGGTTGCGGTTCACTCGGGGTCGGCATGGAGTTGAGACTCCTTTCAGAACTTATGTCGGTTACATTATGGGCCGATCGCACTCACCTGGCAAACCAATTCTATCCCCGGGTCGAGGAATGCCCATTGTAAACTCCCTGAAGGGGGCGGGACTGGCCAATTCTTCCGAGTGCAACTCGTGATAGGACGGCCTCCCGCCCATCGCGCCGCGCGTCTCTCATGCCAGTTCGCGATGTAGGCGAGAATCCACTGATACCCCTTTTTTGAATATCACCCATCCGGGCCAGTTGGTCCGGCGACGATGCCGGTTTCGCGGAGGGGCGGATGTCTGATGGCTTTGACCAAAACCGTTTACTCGGCCCGGCCGATGACGTCAGCATTTTGGCCGTCACGTTACACCGGCGGCGTGACCGCCCGGACAATACTTGCCAGGCTGCTTTGATCGCCGCAACTGCGAAGAAAGTTGCGTTTCCCGTCTGCCGGTCATTCGATCCCGCGCCTTCAAGCCAACGTGCCGGCTGCCGGGGTTGGCCTTTCGGATTTTCCGGTTAGTGCAGGGGTTTGCGGGCTTTCATTTGTGCCAGCAACTGGGCTTTGCGGCGATGGCGGGTTTCCGGTCTTTTGGCGGTTTGCAGCCGCCAGGCGATGGCGTAGGTGTTGGCTTTATTGAGCGTCAGGAAAAATGCGTAGGCGGTTTTATCTTCCTTGAGTTCGGTGATGAAATCTTCCGGAACTTCCGTGGTACGCCCGGAGTCGTATGCGCTGTCCCAGCGGCCATCGGCAATGGCGGCATCTACTGCCGCCAGTCCTGCTGGGGTCATGCGTTTTTCTTTTATGAGGCGGGCGATATGCTCCCGATTCCGTTTTGACCATAAGCTCTTGGTTCGGCGCGGCGTGAATTTTTGCAGCCAGAAATCCTCGTCGCATCTGGCTTTTTGTCCGTCGATCCAGCCGAAACACAGTGCTTCATCAAGCGCTTCGGCATAGCTTACAGTTTTCCGGCCCGCGTGCTTCCTGGCGATTCGCAGCCAGATGCCGGCGGATTTCGCATGATGCCTGGCGAGCCATTGGCGGAACTCTACGGCGGTTGTAAATGTTTTAACAGGGCGGATTTCAGGCATGGCCGTCGCTGATCTCCAATAGCTTTGTAATCGTGTTGATATTCCGGGCGGTGGCTTCTTTCGCCACTTTTGGCAGCCTGAGTTTGCTGTGGCCGATGTCAACGGGGTAGTGCACATACACCTCCCGGCCGCGGACGGCCACCTTTTCCCCGCCGGGGGCGACCACTTCTTTTAGAAAATTCTCCGGAACCGGTTTGGCGAAAAAGTAGATCAATACATGATTTGGCGAGCCATTGGCGAAAGGGTTTTTCGTCCATGCCGCTTTAAGCTCGGCGGCGGTGCGTACCAGGACGGCAAGGTCCGGGCCAATGTGCGTGTGGATGACGTCATGCACGCATCGCGCAATTGTTGCTTCCGGCAGGTTTGAATCAAGCAGCACATTGCCACTGGCAATATACGTGCGGACCGATTTAAATCCGGCTGTTGTTAATAATTCACGCAACTGTGCCATCGGCACCTTGTTTTTGCCAACTGGCATCACGCCACGAGCCAGTACAATATGGGTTTTCATACATTTTCTTTCAGCGACAAATCATGCCGATAGCTGGCTTGTCTCAATGCGAATTATATGACGGGATACAAAAATGGGCACGCCGGCCCGTGGGCCGCGTGGGCGGAAGCGAACGATACCCATTCAGGAATGGAGGGGTGGAGGGGCGGGTGGTAACACGTCTGGTGGCGGTCCTTCAGTAACTGGGAGTACAATGGCGGCGTGTTGAACGGAACGGTCCCTGAGCCGCCGACCGGGAGAACAAGGAGCCACCGATGATGCCAGATGCATCCACCGCATACGGAAAAATTCTTGAACTGGCGAACGATGATAAATTCACGGCGTTCCAGAACTCGGTTACGAGTGCGGTGTACGACGAGTTGGGACAGGGGTACGCTGCGAACGAGAACGAGGTCGCTCTTGTCAAGCGTCTCGTGGAGGCGACGCAAAACCAATCGTACAACAATTCGGTCAAATTACATGCGGCGATGCTGCACGGTTCCCGCTCGTATGTCGAATTCGACTACCTTGATAAGCGCGTGACGAAGGAACTTGGCGACATGGCCGTAATCGCGGTCGTGACCACCTCTAAAAAGCGCCTTTTTCAGCGCATCTGCATCATCCAGAACAAAAAGACCCGGAAAAACGGGTGGGACATTGATCTTGAGCAGTTATTCTTGCTAAAGAATTTTCCGCCGTTTACCGGGAGCAAGGGCATTTTTAGTGGTTATCGTGATCTTGCGTTCCGGAATTCCAGTGGCAGCCTTGGTGCGTTTGGTTTGATGCACGCGCCAGGCGAGATGCTTGTTGTGGCCGCGCCATTGCTGCCGGAATTTCTTCGCGGAAAAAAAACGGTTCCACTGGCGGATATTTCCGCGGTTGGCGAGCTTTTGGGGCCGCACGGATTTCCGTTCTGGGCGATGGGGCTGCCTTTTCATCACGAGGAATGGTTTCACATGGTGGAGGAAATGTCCCGTCACTACGGCTTCCCAATTGCCGCTGCATCGGGTGCAGGCGGACACAGTGTTCTTAGCAACACACGTTTCACTCGCGACATCTACGATTTTATACGGTCGTGGACGCACTTCAGTTTGGGTGAAGTCACATGTGTGGGAAATCATGTTGTCAACAAGCCGGTCGACGGATTCGCTAATTTTCTGATGAAAAAGGCTGGCCTTGGGGGCGAAATTGAGTTTCCAAAAAATGATACGTTTGGCGACCAAGGGATCGAGGGGAGTATGGCGGTCCTTGTAGCCCACGTGGAGATTGGGACTGCCGGCGAATAGCGCGGAGGGCCGAAGAACGGCCGGGTTTATGTACCGCCCCCGCCACCCAGCCCGGGTGATATCCGCTAGGCTGGTTCTGTCCGCAAGCTGGCATCGCGGAAAGGGGTAATGGCCAACGCGTTGTCGGTGCCTTATCATGTTGTCAACGGGGAAAATCGTCGATTGGACCCAATGTTGCTGGCGGTACCGGGGTCGAATATGGAAGCGCTATGGAAAACAGTTTTGGATTGGGTGTTCCACATTCTGCCAGCATTTCTTATTCGTTGGTATTGGACCGAAGAACGATTGAGGAGCAAAATAATCCTGGACATCAGACCGCGCGGCGATGCGCTCGATTTCCGAGGAGGAGAACGCTCGGAGATTGCGGTCTATATCCGGGTCTGGAACATGGCACCGTTCCAGGTAGAGGTAGACCGCTTGGAGGTCGCAGTTTCGGGCAGCGGCCTCGGCGAGGTGTGCCAGCCGCTCCGGTACATCCAGAAAACCACGGTTCCGCCGGCGGCTTTCGCGGACATTTTCGTCCGTGGGGGGGAGGGGGTTGACCTGGAGAAACGGCTCGCCAATGCCAACGCATGGCCAACAGCCGACATCACCATTCGTGCTGAGGTTGTCAGCAGGGTTCGAACCTACTTAGCCCAAACGAGCGATGGAGGATTCGTCCGCCCAATGATAACTGGAATATCCAATGAATTACGTCAGAAATTATTCAGGTAATTGGGGACGTGAGTGAAACGTTGGTGGAGGATGGCTACCCCACGCCACGAAGCAGTAGAATATGGGTTTTCATACATTTTCTTTCAGCGACAAGATCATGCCGATAGCTGGCTTGTCTCAATGCGAATTATATGACGGGATGCAAAAATGGGCACGCCGCAGGCTGGGTGGCGGAAGGGGCCTGTGACTGGTTCTGCAAGGTTTTTGCGGGCCGGATGCATGACTTTCTAACTCCGCCGTTACCTGCGCCGAAAGCAAGTTCCATGGTCCAGCCCAGTTTGCACGCCACTGGTTGTTCATTTTATCATCGCATCCCCGCCCTGCCGAAACATTCACAATTCTTCGCGATCAGCAAAGAATTTCCAGATCGGCACACCGCGCCTTTGGCGGAGAGTTACCGCCGGAAAAGCCGGCGGCTATGTGATGTTTGGTTGCGGCGGAGCCGCGCCGGGTTGTCCGTGAAATCCCTGGTCCAAGCCCTTTTAATCATTGCCCACGGGTGATCTTGTCATTGTGTTCATGCCAATCGAATGCATGGCGCGGAGGCGGTCGAAACGCGAAAACCCCTGTTTGACAAAGGGGTTTTGTATGCGCCATTGCTTTTAACGGAGAGAGCGGGATTCGAACCCGCGGTACAGGTTGTAACCCGTACACCGGTTTAGCAAACCGGCGCTCAAAACAACAATCGCCAATAGAATCAAGCGATTCTGAACACGCGGAAAATGCCTTGGCGCGCCGCTGGGCGCTTTTAGCGCAGAATGACAGCCGCTTGCCTGACTTGATTGACGGCTGGGCGAAGCTCCCCGATGCCATGCGTGACGCCGTAGTTCACATCGTTATCG
Source organism: Planctomycetota bacterium (assembly GCA_021805985.1). Classification (GTDB taxonomy): domain Bacteria; phylum Planctomycetota; class Phycisphaerae; order WQYP01; family WQYP01; genus JAMDCX01. The sequence goes on from JAJZDN010000062.1 coordinate 19,907, forward strand.
CCGCCAGTAAGCCGCTTGATAGCGTTTGACCAGTTTAGTTAAAGCACTGCTTGATCTATTTATCCCAAATCAAACAAATGTAAGGCAAGCAGGTACCATTTAGCCGTGACGAATAGCTCTGTTGGCTGCGGAGTTGAACCATGACAAGTTTTTTTTGTATGGTGGCAGATGGATTGGGGCGGCTCTTGCCGAAGCTGGTCTGCCCGGAGCGATAACAGATGCCCGTAGGGCAGATCGCCGAACTTCTCAAATCGCCACAGCCGCTCGCCACCACGCTCAATGCGTTTACGAACCAGCGCCGCGACGTGGTACTGTCGGGGCCGTAATCATGGGAATAGCATCGGTCCGATCCAGTCACTATGTGAAGTTTTATAGCAAAAAAACTTGCCGACCATGAACTCTGAACCGACTGACAAACAGTCGATCCGCCAGTGCTGGCCAATCATCAGAGAATCGCTAGGAGCCTGTCCAGGTAACCCACTTTCCTCACGGACATAATTTACCAACGGCATGACGTGTAGTCATATATATGATAATATAAATGATATATTATAGCGTACCAGGAAGCATCAGCGATGAGCAAAACCTATCGAGCATGGAACCCCCGCCAGTCTTGGCTTCTTCCGCCTTCCCCGCAGGATTGGTTGTCGCAGGGGGATTTGGTCTATTTCCTCATGGACGTCGTGGAAAGTTTGGATATTTCTTCGATTACCGCGGTTTATGAAAAGAACGATCAGGGTTTTCCACCGTTTCACCCCCGGATGATGCTGTGTCTGTTGATCTACAGTTATGCCATGGGCGTGCGTTCCTCCCGGCAGATTGCCCGGCACTGTCAACGGGATGTGGGGTGGCGGGTCATTGTGGGAGAGGATATTCCGGACTTTCGTACCATCAGCGGGTTCCGGAAGATGCATGTGTCGGCATTTTCCACCTTGTTTTTGGAGGTATTGGGAATATGCCAGGCCGCCGGGCTGGTGAAACTGGGGCATCTGGTGCTTGATGGCTCCAAGGTGAAGGCTAATGCCAGTCGGCACAAGGCCATGAGTTATGGCCGAATGGTGGCTGAAGAATTGCGGTTAAAAGGAGAGATCGCCACACTCCTTCAGGAAGCCGAGTCCCAGGATGCCAGCGAAGACGCCCTGCTTGGCGCAGCGGATCAGGCCCACAAGCTACCCCGGAGTTGGCACGGCGGGAGACACGGCTGAAACGGATTCAACAAGCCAAAGCCCTGTTGGAGGCCCGTTATAAGAGCATGGCGGAAAGTAAGCCGGTCGTAGAAGATCCACCATCGAGCATCGGCTCTTCAGAAGGATGAAAACAACGATTCATCAACCGGGTCAGGTGTCGATGCGGCAAAGTCGGCGGCCGAGGATCAAAGCGAAGTATCCCGGGGAGCCGGAAGCGAAGCGACGGTGCCGGACAAGGCGCAGATCAACTTTACGGATCCGGAAAGTCGCATTATGCGAGCCAGTAACAAAGGCTGGGATCAATGCGGCAATGCTCAGGTGGTGGTGGATTCGGCTCACCAGATCATTGTAGCCGCCGATGTAACACATCAGGCCAATGATGTGTGTCAGGTACTGCCGATGATGGCGCATGCCCAGAAAAATGTGGGAGAAGCCAATCGCATTGAAAAAGCGTCGATGGACGCCGGCTACTTCAGCGAGACCAATGTTCAATGGATGGAGGACCAGGGGATTGACGCCTACGTGGCAACCGGACGCCTTAAGCATGGGGAGCCATTATCATCCGCCCCCAAGGAGCGTGTTCCAGCAACGATGAGCATAAAAGAGCGCATGTTCTTGAAGATTCGCACGGACGACGGCCAGGCCATCTACGCGCGCCGCAAGGCGATAATTGAACCGGTGTTTGGGCAAATCAAGCAGGCGATGGGATGCCGCCAGTTCCTGCTGCGCGGAATGCGAAAAATGCGGGCTGAATGGACGTTGATATACATGAGCTTCAACCTGCGGAAGCTGTTCCAGGCTTGGCGGACAGGTCTGGCATGAAAAGAAGGGCGGGCAAACCACCGGTGGCCGCAGTAAAATGGACACCGGCGGTAAATTCGACCGTATTTTTTCATCTGGAAGAAAAAACTTGGTGCACCGACCAGATTTTAAGCCGCCATAAATGAGAAAACAGAAAAATCACCCGGTGGCTGAAAGTCATTAGTCGGACAGGCTCCTAGTGTAGCGTCCCGAAAACAACTTGACATATAGGTGCGGGCATAGTATACTTGGTTCATGGCAAATCATGCGGCAACGGCACTCTCGTGTGATCGGAACCAGCGGATGCGGCTGGAGCATCTGGAATCCAGCGGGACCACACCGCAGAAGATCGCGTTGCGGGCACGGATCGTCCTGCGGGCGACCGATGGGCAGGCCAACTTGGCCATTGCGCGCGAGCTGGGAATCAGCCGACCGACGGTATTGTTGTGGCGCGGGCGTTTCGCGGCCGAAGGCGTGCTGGGGATCATGCGTGATGCCCCGCGTCCCGGACGCCAGAAGGCCCTTTCACCGGAGAAAGTTCAGGCGGTGATCGAGGCGACGCTGCACACGCGGCCGCCGGGCCAGACGCACTGGAGCACGCGGGAGATGGCCAGGGCCCAGGGACTTTCACGCATGGCGGTGCAGCGCATTTGGAAGCAACACCACCTCCAGCCGCATCGCGTGGAGACCTTCAAACTCTCGCGGGACAAGCATTTTGTCGAGAAGTTGCGGGACGTCGTGGGTTTGTACCTGAATCCCCCGGACAAAGCCCTGGTGCTTTCGGTGGATGAAAAGAGCCAGATTCAGGCGTTGGACCGCACGCAGCCGGGACTGCCTTTGAAAAAGGGGCGTTGCGGCACCATGACCCATGACTACAAGCGCCATGGCACCACCAGCCTGTTTGCCGCCCTCAACATGCTCGACGGAAAAGTCATCGGCCAATGCCTGCCGCGACATCGCTCGAAGGAATTCATCCAATTCCTCAACACCATCGACCACAACACGCCGCCGGAACTCGACTTGCATTTGATCGTGGACAACTATTCGACACACAAGAGCCCGCCGGTGAAGCGCTGGCTCCAGCGGCACCCCCGCTTTCACCTGCACTTCATTCCTACCAGTTCGTCATGGCTGAACATGATCGAACGCTGGTTTCGGGAAATCACCGACAAGGCCATCCGCCGCGGAGTCTTCAAGAGCGTTGAGACGCTCATCGTCACCATTCACCAATACCTTGACGCCCACAATGCCGATCCTAAAATATTCACTTGGACCAAGGATGCCGACACGATTTTGGCGAAGGTTGCTAAGTGTAAAGAAGCGTTAGGGACGGTACACTAGATCGGAAGACGGAATCATAAAATTCGCACTTCCCGGAACCCAGTGATCGGCCCTTCTCGCAATGACCACCTCCAACAGTATGCAGCGCCGCCTAAAATAGTTGCTTTTCTGTCGGGATCGGTATATTGTAACTGCAGCAAGACGAACCAGGTGAGACTTTATGGAGACACAATATACCGAAAGACCTAAGGGGATCGATGCTTCGAATCGTGCCTTGCTCGACCAGATGGTCCGTTCGATTTCCGGTCCCTTTACACCAGCACAGGCAGCAAAACTGCTCTCCGTTGATGTGGTGCGCGCCAGAAAATTGCTTGCTTACCTAGCCTCTCGCGGTTGGCTATCCAGAATCCGCAATGGCCTTTATACCCCAATCCCGCTTGGCGCCACTGCGCCCACACAGTGGCGAGAGGATCCGTGGATTGTCGCGGCGACAAGCTTCGCACCGTGCTATATCGCAGGCTGGAGTGCCGCCGAACACTGGCACCTTACCGAGCAGATTTTTCGTGATGTCGTGGTGATCACGGCGACACCAGTCCGCACCAGGATGGTAAAGATTCAAGACACGTTGTTTCGTCTGAGCCATCGGAAGAAAAGTG
>JAJZDN010000176.1 GCA_021805985.1 Planctomycetota bacterium
CGAGAAGCTCGGGTGTGAGCCTCGCCTGGGAAGGCGGAAATAATCCTGCCCGGACCGTCAACGAAAGGCAACCCAACACCCGATTCCCCGCCGCGGCAATGCCGCCGACCAGAGACCAATTGGCAGAAATGCTGCATAAGATCCAATCCACGCCGCTGGCACCGATGAAACCGGGGCAGGTGGTCGCGTTGCCCGCCGACTGGCGAACCGAAGGCAACTGGGAGGGAAATTATGGAAAGTATTGGATGTGCCTTTACGATTTTGGTGGGGGCGGCGGGACACTTGCGAATCTAATTTGGTCCCCGGGTCCAATCGGATTGGACTCTAGGATTTTTATAGGCCCACACCACAGGCCCGGCGATGCGCTACGAAATTGGATACAAAAACCATTCGCCGGAAAGCGATCTTTGATGATTCCTGATCTCTATTTCCGAATACTTGAGGGGACGGGGTACGCCCGAAGCACAGATTCACCGCACCGCGAGGCAGAAGTGGACGACCACGGTGAATCGTATCCGACCGCGTGGCAGGGACCCGACGTTGAGGCAACCCTCCGTCTTCCAAGCGGCTGCTTCTTCATAAGCATTTATGAAATTAACGCCAACGGCCATGATGGGCTAAATCGCCAGAGGGACTACAACGTTGATGCCCGGACACTCGCGCATGGCGCTGGCGGTCGTATAGATAGATCACCGCTTGACTCTGATCCCGGGAATTGGCGACACAGGACCCGCGCAAGCGCTGCGTCCGTTGCCCGATCCCCGAGGGGCTCGCAATCATCGCGGGAACGCGATTCAGCCCTCTATCCTGGGGTTTGGAATCGGTTCGCCGTGCGCGGGCCCGCCACCCTAGAGGTCACCATCCGGAGAAACCATTCGCTTAATGCCATGCTTCCAGGGATCGCGCTAGATCGGGTGAACGAACACCCCGACCCCTATTACTATGGCAGCGCCGCCTGGAAACGCCGCCTCAAGGCCCAGGCGAAGCAGCGTGCGAATCTGAGAAAGGCCTGGCATCTTCGAGATTCTAATTCTAGGTTGGGTCTCGGTCCCCGGCAACTGGTGGCCACGCTTCGCGAGGACGAAGAATTCCTGCTGTACAGCGCGCCGCGAACGTGGGCCGGCAATCAAGTCAAAATTTACGCTGCATTGCTGCGCTGGACAAACGCCCACGCCCAGCCGCCGCAATTGCTGCCAGCGGCGGCGCGAGCCGAGTACCGCCTGGCATTATTTAACCGGTGGAGCCATACTGAACATGAACTGGGCATCGAGACTCCCGCAAAAGTCGACGCTGCGCTGAAATGGAATGGGATCAATACCGATTATCGCGGCACCGAATACGAGGTGATACGCCGCGAGATCGACGGAGCGACAACGGGGCAGCATCAAACCCCGCGATAAGTAGTTTTCGGCCGGCTACGGCGGTCGCGGCCGGCACAGATTTTGTGGTTCTTTCTTTAAGGAGTTGGTCATGAAAACGTCAAAATCGCAAGCAAGGAATCCGGGGTTTCCCAAAAGGCTTATGGCACTGGCCCTCGCGTCGACCGCTGCCATGGCCGTCGGATTTATGGGAACGTATATTATGACCGCACAATCTGCTCGGGCGCTGACTGATTATCCGAACGCGGTCTACGTCGACGTGACTCAGGTCCCACAGGGGTGCACAATTCCGACCGGATGGCAATGCATCCCGTGCGATACCTCATCAACCAGCACGGAAACCACGGGCGGTATTGTTAACCAGCTTGGCAAAAAATACAGTTGTAATGCCAGCGGTGTGCAGTTCACCGATCAATCCGATGACTGTGCGGCTTGTAGCTCGTGAGCCCGGCCGCCAAACCTAGGTGGACCGTCAGTGACCGCCGGATTCGTCGGCAAGATGTTCTGCGCGGGCAGAGCGGGCGCGTCGGGAAGAAGCGGTGCTGCCGTGTGCAAAATGCTCGGCTTCCCCCGTTTTCGGCGCTGGAGGTGTTTGTGGTCAAGGTACCTGTAATATTCTTATGTGGAATGCTGGCCGCGGCTGTCGCCGGCGCGGCGCGAACCGTACATGGGGAGCCTGCTGCGCAGACGCGAGCCGGGTTTCCGCTGCCCGTGCGAGTTCAGCGCATTCTGGGCGTAAAAGCATCAGCGAGGGCTGACAGCTATCTGGCCCCTCTGGCGAAGGCGTTATCAAAGGTGATTCCCGATCTTCAAACTGGTGGGGCCGAAGCCGGCCGAAGTCGAGCCTTCGCGCTCGCCTCACCCTACATGAAGAAGGTCACCAACGACCTTATGGCCGGTGCGTCGCCATTACTGCTTTACCGCCGCGTCTTGGCCAGCGTAAACCTGCACGGGGAATCACTGAGCCACGCTGGCGCGACCTGGATGTTCGGCACTTCCCGCCAGCGCGCGGAGTTGGTCAACCTGTGGTTCACGCCCCGTATCCTGCGGTGTGCCAAACTCAAGGAGTGGCGGCAAGCCCGCCGTTATGAGGTGGCAAAGCTGTTGCTGATCACGCAGGACGCCGAATGGGTGGGGCCGAGTTATTTCCACTGGTTTGCGCATAAGGGCCCAGCCCGAGAGTTGCTAGGGAAGATACTCGGGCCGGCCGCCGTGCAGAAATTGGCGGCACTTTACACCACAGGTCGCCGGGAGTCGAAACCATTTTATACCAACTACTGGCGATTTATTAATCTAACCGAGGAGAGCCCATTGTGGACCCGCCGCTCGCCGATCTCCGAGGCGGAAACGCATGCTATGGCCCACGGGCTGGAGCAATGCATTCAACACACCGTGAGACTGAATCTGGCGTATAGGTTGCTGCAGGACACCACTCAGATCGTCCGGCAGTTCCGGAAAAACGGCCAACACGCAATGGCAGCGCAAATAGATCGCGCGTTGAAACGATGGCATGCCGGAGTCTCTGAGGATAGCGCAATGGGGAAGGTGGAGCGGATGGCTCTACTTCGTTGGCTCAAGGAGGCGTCGTTATGAGTCGCGTGCCGCCAATGGAGCTTTCCGCGCCTGGCCGGTGGAGATCGATCGCGATTTTCTGGCTACGGACTTGGCTCGGCGCGGTGTTCATTGCAGCAGCCGGGCTCAAATGGTGCTACCCCGGCCACGGTGCGACGCTGTACGGGAGCCTGCCGTCTATGGGCATCCACTTGCCCATAATTATCATTGCCGCCGAGGCGCTTCTGGGCGTCTGGCCCATATCCGGCGCGGCAATAGACGTTGCGGCATTAACCGGCGTGCTTGCGATTTCCCTGTTCACCGGGGCTATTGTTTTCGACATGTTCCAGCCACACCCACTCCCCTGCGGTTGTATGGGCGCAGCTTACGTCGCTGCGCACAGCCCCGCCGCCGTGGAGCGCGGGCTGGCAATGGGAATTGCGAGAAATTTGTTCTTGGCGATTCTAGCTGCGATGGTCTGGCTTTTCGCCCCGGGGCGGCCACGAGAGGCGTACACCTCGAACGGAAAAACACCTAGCCCAGCGAAAGATTCAGTGAGCCAGGCCACCCGGTGGCTGTCCCCCTGAGACCAACGCCAGCGTAGAGGCGACCACAATTTGTGAGTTGCGAATTGCCGACCGAAGCGCCGACGGGGTGGCCGCCACGCCGCGCGGCATTTTTTACCCCGGAGCAACAACACCATATCACCGCGGGCACCAACTCCGCAACACGGCCCGCACAATCAGAACAAGCGTGGAAACACGCGGAGCCCAAACGGACGTTCAAGTGGGGCAATCAGGCAGATGGCCTGCCCCAACCATATTTCCCCTCGATAGAGACGTGGACGTGCTAACGTTGTCCGCAACTCGACTTCGTGCCGCCTGTTCGTCGGCGTGGTAGCTTGAACGCACCAGCGGGCCGGATTCCACAACTGAAAATCCCATATCCAGCCCCACTGATTTCCAATGCGCAAATTGTTCCGGTGTAACCCAGCGGTCGATCGGCAGATGTTCCCGTGTGGGTTGCAAATATTGTCCCAGTGTCAGAATGTCCACATGCGCCAGGCGAATGTCCTTAA
>JAJZDN010000063.1 GCA_021805985.1 Planctomycetota bacterium
GCGGCCCGCGCTAAATTATATCGCCGCCGCCTGTTGCGACGACAAGTGTTAACCCAGATGCTCAAAGACGCCCAGAACATTGCCCGTGATGTCGCCAGCGATCTGGTGAATCTCACCGCTGATTGGCGGCAAATTCATCTGGCCCGCCGCCGCCGCAAATCTGCCGCCGCCGTGCTGCGCGGCCTGGAAGTGGAGGAACGCTCCGGGCAGGCCCTTGACCCGACATTCCTACAACTGGAACTCAATGCCCAGCAGGACCTGGCCCAGGCCGAAATCGCCGAAGCCCAGGCGTTGACCAGTTACAACATTGACATGGTAAAATTTGAACGCGACCAGGGCACCCTGCTGGAATTCGATCGCGTCGCCATCGCCCCGGCACCAGTGAAAAATATGCGATGAGCGTGTTTTCAGCTAACCATGGGCGGACACGGAAAGGGAGGATGGGGCGGCCAGAGCAGTGGACGATTCTCCTGACGTTGGCGTTCCAAACCGTTTTTGCATTATCTTGCTCGTCATGATGTTTGCACAGCACTGTGGTGGGTACCGGAACCGATACGTTGTTATAAGAGGTCGAAAAACGCAGATCAGCACCTTAATAAAAAAAAATTCATAATTTCCATTTTTTTCCTTGCAGATAAATTCGGGCGGTGGTATAAAACAAAAATCCCTTCCATCGACCGGGGAAACAAGTTCCGACCGATGGCGCTTTTCCGGGGCTGAGAGCCAGAGTCTGGTTATGAATGCTATGCCTTTTTCTGAATCCCAATATGGGGTCCGGGTCATTCTTCTCAGGATAGGAAAGGTTGTGTGTCATGGTTCAAGCCAAAGCCAAACGACGGGGAAGTTCGGTTCGTAAATTTATGGCCCGCCTGCGGTCGCCGCAGATATATCTTCCGTGGCTGACGCAGAGCGTTCGCCATTTGCATCCTGATTCGGTGTTCTCCGCCGTATCGGCCACGCGCGAAGTGCGCATCAGCCGGCAACGATTGCGTCGGCCGGAGCGACAGGGGCCCGTCCTAGAGGCGCTCGAACCGCGTATTTTATTATCCAATGTGAGTTGGATCGCCCCCGCCGGAGGCGATTGGGGTGTCGGGGCTAATTGGAGCACCGGCACGGTTCCCGGCAGCGGCGATACCGCGATCATCGCCAGCCTCAACCCTGGCGCACAGGTAACCTACAGCACCGGCAACTCCACAGTCGCCGCAGTACAAGCGTCCAGCCCGCTGGAAATCACCGGTGGCACGCTTACGGTCAGCGGCTCCGCCGCCATCACCGGCACAACATTCACGCTTGATGGCGGAACGCTGGCAGACGCCACCCTTTCCACCGCCAGCGGCGGGATAATCCAGACCGCAGCCGGTTCCACCACCACGCTGGATGCCGCGACCTTGGATTCCAACCTGACGGTCTCCTCGAACTCTACGCTCGATATTGCCGATAACCTGACCTTGGGCAGTGGCACCACCATCACAGTCGATGCCGGCGGAAAGCTGAACTTTGTCGATGGTTCAAGCAATACCCAAACGGTTTCCGGCAGTGGTAGCATCACGCTGGATGCGGCCAGCGGCACTTATGCCGCCGCAGAACTCAATGCCAGTGGGGCCAACTCCGGCTCTCAAGTCACCTTTGACAATGGCGTGAATATAACCGGATTGGGAACCGGCACCGCACCCAGCACGATCACTGCCGCCAGTGGTAATACCATTGCTTTCGATAACACGATAACCAATGCTACGGTCTCTTCGTCCGGCGGCTATCTTCAGGCCGACGGCTCTTATGGTTCGGCCACGGTATTCGACGCGGTAACTTTGGCCAACAATGTTTCGATTGGTGGAGGTGGCTACGGAAATGGACCGACACTGGATGTTGCCGATGGCTTAAGCTTTACCCATGGAGCGGTTCTGTCATTCGCCGGTTACTTCGGCACTCTGGCGTTTGTCAATGGCCAGAACGCCAACCAAAGCATCAGCGGAACCGGCACCATCCAACTCACCAATCCCACCACGGGTAGTTCCGGGTCGCTGACAGTAAGCAGTTCCACCAGCTCCATCACGGTTGATAGCGGTGTCGCAATCACCATGGGCAGTGCCAGCTATGGCGGCTACGGTTTTGGCGGGTCGCCGAGTATCACGGTTGACGGCAATTTAATTGATTATGGAAGCATCACTTCCGCCGGTGGCGACGCCACTATCAGCGGTTCAGGCATATTGACGAATTATGGCGGGATCACCGCCGGAACCAACGGATCAAACGGTACATCCAATACGTTTACCATAAGTTCCAACGTTCAAAGTTACGCCGCCTTCAATGCCGACGGTGGCATTATCGATTTTAGCGGCGGCACCAATACTCTGGGCGCAGGGAGTTCCCTTCAGGCTTCGGGTACTTACGGTGCCATTGAACTTAGTGGCGCAACGCTGACAGTGGATGCCGCCGTAAGTGCCAACGCTCTGAACTTCAGCAGCGGCACGATCAACGGCACGGGCTCGGTGAATCTCTCCGGCCCCAGTAACATCTGGAGCGGAGGAACCAACGACGGGATTTTAACCGTCACCAGCGGTGCGGTGCTCAATATTACCAGTACGGTCTATCTGGGCAATACGGGTATCAGCGGCGCGGCACTGGATAACGCCGGTACGGTGAACATGACCAGCAATGGCACCTTTTATCTCTATGATAACGCGGCGATCAACAATGAAACCAGCGGCACATTTGACATCCAGAACGCCGGGAATTTCTATGCCCAGGATACGACACTCCTGAAGTTCAACAATGCCGGTATCTTGGAGAAGACGGTCAATACGGGCACCAGCACGTTGGGTTCCTATAGCACCGCCGGGGTGGCATTGGTCAACGCCTCCACCGGCACGGTGGTGGTGGACACCGGTACGTTGCAACTCAATGCCGGGGGAACCAATGCCAACACCAGCGGGACCGCATTCACCGCCGCCGGTGGGATACTGAACTTCAGCGGTGAGACCTTCACGCTCAATGGCAATACGACCATCAGCGCCACCGGCAGCGGCCAGATTGATCTAACCGGTGCCACGCTGACGTCCGATGGAATATTAGCTATTAATGCTCTGAACTTCAGCAGCGGCACGCTCAACGGCACAGGTTCGGTGAATCTCTCCGGCCCCAGTAACACCTGGAGCGGAGGAACCAATGACGGGATTTTAACAGTCACCAGCGGTGCGATGCTCAATATTACCAGTGCGGTCTATCTGGGCAATACGGGTATCAGCGGCGCGGCACTGGATAACGCCGGCACGGTGAACATGACCAGCAATGGCACCTTTTATCTCTATGATAACGCGGCGATCAACAATGAAACCAGCGGTACATTTGACATCCAGAACGCCGGGAATTTCTATGCCCAGGACGCGACATCCCTGACGTTCAACAATGCCGGTATCTTGGAGAAGACGGTCAATACGGGCACCAGCACGTTGGGTTCCTATAGCACCGCCGGGGTGGCATTGGTCAACGCCTCCACCGGCACGGTGGTGGTGGACACCGGTACGTTGCAACTCAATGCCGGGGGAACCAATGCCAACACCAGCGGGACCGCATTCACCGCCGCCGGTGGGATACTGAACTTCAGCGGTGAGACCTTCACGCTCAATGGCAATACGACCATCAGCGCCACCGGCAGCGGCCAGATTGATCTAACCGGTGCCACGCTGACGTCCGATGGAATATTAGCTATTAATGCTCTGAACTTCAGCAGCGGCACGCTCAACGGCACAGGTTCGGTGAATCTCTCCGGCCCCAGTAACACCTGGAGCGGAGGAACCAATGACGGGATTTTAACAGTCACCAGCGGTGCGATGCTCAATATTACCAGTGCGGTCTATCTGGGCAATACGGGTATCAGCGGCGCGGCACTGGATAACGCCGGCACGGTGAACATGACCAGCAATGGCACCTTTTATCTCTATGATAACGCGGCGATCAACAATGAAACCAGCGGTACATTTGACATCCAGAACGCCGGGAATTTCTATGCCCAGGACGCGACATCCCTGACGTTCAACAATGCCGGTATCTTGGAGAAGACGGTCAATACGGGCACCAGCACGTTGGGTTCCTATAGCACCGCCGGGTTGGCGTTGGTCAACGCCTCCACTGGCACGGTGGTGGTGGACACCGGTACGTTGCAACTCAATGCCGGGGGCTCCAATGCCAACACCAGCGGGACCGCATTCACCGCCGCCGGTGGGATACTGAACTTCAACAATGAAACCTTCACGCTCAATGGCAATACGACCATCAACGCCACCGGCAGCGGCCAGATTGATCTAACCGGTGCCACACTGACGACCGATGGGATATTAACCATTAACGCTCTGAACTTCAGCAGCGGCACGATCAATGGCACAGGCTCGGTGAATCTCTCCGGCACCGACACTTGGAGTGGCGGCACTAACCAAGTGTCAGTTGCAGCTGGGGCCCTCGTAACGCTAAGTAATGTGAGTATTAATACCAACTGGACTATTGACAGCGGTGCGGTTGTAACATTGACCGGCCCTTACACGCTATATCTTGGCAATGCGACACTGACTAACGATGGAACTCTCTCCTACGCCGCCACCGGCACACTTTATATTAACGGGACGGCCACCATTAACAATCAAGCGGGTGGTACCTTTGCTTTTGGTGCTGCGGGAACCTTTGACACGCAGACTCCTGGCACGCTGCAGATCAATAACCTCGGCACTCTGGAAACCACGTCCGGCAGCGGCACTACCGATATTGAAGGGGCTATCATTCTCGCCAACCGCGGTACGGTGTCCATGGCTACCGGAACCAACTTGCTGTTTGAAAACGGTGCCAGTGCTACGGGCAATCCGTTCGTATCGTTTACAGCTCAGGGGATCGGTACGAGCAGTCAGACCGGGGTGGCAACCTACAACGCTGGTTCAAATTCATGGACGCTCGCCGGTGCCGGAACCGGTATGGGCACCAGCAGTGACCAATTCAATTATGTCAGCCAGAGTGTTTCGGGCGACTGCCAAATTATCGCCCAGATCGACGGTAATACCGACTCAACCGCTTCCGAAGGCATCATGCTGCGTGATTCAACGAATGCCAATGCCGCCTTTGCCGATGTGTTAGTGAACTCCGGAGGCGTGAGTTTTCAGTGGCGGCCCAGCGATGGTGGGTCAATGAGTTCCACCGAGGTAACTGGAATATCGCCCCCGGTGTGGGTGCAAATCCAGCGGCAGGGAAGCAGTTATAGCGCTTATTACAGTACCAATGGCACGACTTGGGTGCAGGTGGGAAGTTCCCAGACCCTGTCGTTTTCAAATAGCGCCAATCTCGCGGGTCTGGTCGCTGTCGCCGGCACGGATGGCTCGGCTGGAACTGCGAGTTTCAGTCATTTCAGCATGGACTATACCCTCAACGGGGCCACCGTAAGTTCCAGTCTCACAGTGCAGGCTGGTGCCACACTTTACGTTAAAAACGGATTGACACTGCAAAATGGCGCAACGATCACGGTGGATGCCGGCGGTGCCATTGATTTTGTAGATGGCACTGGCAACACTCAGTCTGTATCGGGTAATGGCCAGATCGTTCTGGCTCCAGCCAGCGGTTCCTCCGCCGCCGGGCAGATAAATGCTGACGGTGCCAATTCAGGTTCAACCGTAACGTTCGATAATGGAATAAATATTAGTGGTCCAGGCAACATGAACGCGGCGGCGGGCAATACAATCGTATTTGAGAATACGGTCACCGGCGCATCGTTGTCATGGACTACCGGTGGCGCTTTGCAGGTGGGTACAGCGACATTTAATGCTGTGACGCTGGATCAGGGAATAACCATTACTTCTGGCCAAATGCTGAACCTGGAAGGCGATTGGCGCACTACGGGCACGATTAACATTGCCGGTGGTACACTTAACTTGGGTGGGACTTTTACCAGCGCCGCTTTAGGGATGCTGAATTACACCAGCGGCCAGGTGGAACTCTCCGGCACATTAAACAATAGCGGCAACACACTTTCGGCCTCCACGCTTAACAACTGGACGATGGCGGGTGGGACAATCACCGGGGGAACCATAGGCCTAAGCGGTGATGTGATCGCTATGGCCGCGGTCAGTAATTCCTCCGGCGTGACGCTTGACGGCGTAACGGTGGCGAACGGGGTCACACTGGACATCAATAGCGGAACGGTATCGTTCACGGGCGCATGGAGCAATACCGGCAGCACAATCAATATTGACGGCGGCACCATAAACTTGGGCGGCAATGTTACCCTCGGCGAGATAGGCACACTTCATTACACCAGCGGCCAGGTGGAACTTTCCGGCACGCTGAACAATACGGGCAATACGTTAACCTTGACCTCTACTACCACCGGACCGACGCTGGTTTTAATCGGAGGCTCGATCATCGGTGGTACGGTCGACGTCCCCGTCGGAATGACGTTGCAGGCCAACGGTGGCAGCGGCGTTGAATCAACGGTGTTTAATGCCGATGGCGGCACGGTTGATTTTGTCAGCGGCAGCTATACATTTAATACCGGCACAACATTCATGACCAGCGGCACTGGAATCGCCGAAATTACCGGCGGCAGCTACACGCTTAACGCGCTAAACATTGACGGCAAGCTAAGTGTGATTTCGCCGGCGAACACATACAGCCAGTACATCGTGTTCAACATTCCTTCCAGTATCAGCATTGGTACCGGTTCCAGCGGCGTGTTGAATCTGGAGCAGTGGGGTTCTATTTCATGGGGAGATGAATCCACGGCAATCTTTTCGCTGGGCAACGACGTGACGTTGACGCTTGACACCGGTGTAACCGTTCAAGGCGGAGCTTTGATTGAAACCTCCGGCCGCAGCGCTACGCTGGTCAATAACGGCTCGATACTGCTCAACCAATCCAATTCTTCGGCCACCGGAAGCAACGAGGGCATTGTTGTGGAGACGGGTGTGGCCTTTGTCAATAATGGCACGGTGCAAGTGGTGGATTTGGGATCCTTCGCGGTGGCCGGAACCGCGCAGACGTTTGTGGGTTCGGCTATGGCTATTTCGCCCACGGAAGTTGTATTTGGCTGGTATGGACTGCCCATGACGGCGGGGGATAGTTATACTATTTCACAGTCCACAAACGGTGTAGACTTTACCACCATAGGTACCGTGCTGCCCAAGGGCAACTATGACGTTGTAGAAGGCCTCTCTCCGAATACTACGTATTATTTCAAGGTTCAGGAGACATCCGCATCGGGTGCAACCTGGGTCTATGTCTCCAGCCCGGTTATCACTAATGTCAATGAACCTGACGATTACGCTGCGGGCTATTCCGGTGGTACTTTGGGCACCACGACCGAAGCCTTCGGCCTCTATCAGGTCGGCGATCTATTGACTTCTTCGGGCCAGAGCATCCCCACCAGTGAATATAACACCGGCACCGTCGCCGCCGGCTCGGCTGCGGGGGCGTATCTGCAAGCGGTGGACGGACTATTGGCCACCAGTGCCTCCTCGAATGCCATTTCATTGCCCTATGCTCAAGATCCGGGCACCTCTGTTGCGGGGGGACTATTGGCTCCGCAGCCCCAATGCGGGCCGGGCCGCCACTACGTCACTACCTACAATAATACCAACAATGGGCCAACGAACCCTCCTTACACCCCTTGTTCATGCCCAGCCCCATTCGGTGCGCCTGCGGCAGGAACTTCTAATCCGATAAGCTACTATAATGGCTCGCCTCAGATCACCTCGCCGGGGCTTTCCTCATCGGGCTTTGACGGCAATTGGGGTGTTAACCTTAATTGGACCAGTATGACCGTCTTCACTGCGAATACGGCCTACGGCAACGGCTGGTCGAGCCAAAATCAGGGCTATTTGGAATATCTTGGCGGTGGTACCAGTGCGAATCCCAATATCATGCTGGTCAACAGCGCCTACAACCAGGATGTATTTAACTTCAACACGGCTACCAGCCAGTATCAGGCTCAGGCCGTGTCCACCAACACCTTGATCCACAACGACAACGGTACGTACACTGTGGCTACGGATATTGGCACCACGCTGCAGTATTATGATTTCAGCAATTTCACCCCCGTCGATCTGCAAGGGCAGTTAATTTCCATGACTGATGCGGCCGGCAATACGGTGACGTTCAGCTACACCTCCTCCGGACAAATATCCAGCGTGACACAGACCGATGCCGCGGGCGATGTTGAGACGTTTAACTACACTTACATTACCAGCGGGGTTAATGCGGGTAACGTTTCACTTATCACACAATCGCTCCAACGCGCCGGGCAAACGTCCTCCACCATTTACCGCCAAATGGCTCTGACCTATTATGACGGCAGCTACAGCGGGAATATGCAATATGGTAACGCCGGTGATTTGCAGACCGTTTCCATTGAAGACGGCTCCGGCAACATCCTGAAAGAATCTTTCTATCGCTACTACACCCCCGGTGACATGCTGAATTCCGGTGGGGCGCAAATTGGGTATGTCGGAGGCTTGCAGTACGTATTTAACACCACCAGTTTCAAGCGGCTCTCGGCGGCGTTCGCCGATCCGTTCTCCGCCACCGCCGCGCAGGTGGCCCCCTACGCCGACAATTATTTCCAGTACAATGCCGACCATGAGGCGACGCTGGAAACCTTCGCACGGGGCGGGGCGGCTGTCACCGGTGGCTTGGGCACACAGAGTCTCAGTTACGAATTGAATCCGAATTCGGCCGCTGGTGGTAATTATAATACCTGGTTCATGCGTACCACCGTGACACTGCAGGATGGCAGTGAGAATGTTGTGTACACCAACGTCAATGGGGATGTGATGCTCTCCATGACCGTCGATCCCGTTGATGTCGGAAATCCCTCGCTTAATGGTGCCGTTTGGATTACCGCCTACAACTTTAACAGTCAGGGACAGACGCTGGAGACCATCCATCCGTCGGCGATCAATCTCAACGCCGCGATCCTCAATGGCGCCACCACGGCATCGGCCATTGAAACGGCCTTGCAGCAATATTCCGATCTGGGTATCGCCGAAGGATTGGTCTACAGCAATCAGGGCCTGATCGACAGCACGGTCTATTATGGCGCGACCACGGCCACCGCCACCGCGCCGGGTGGCGTATCGGGTAACATTGAAGCGGATTATGTGCAGCAAGGCTCCGGCGGCACGCCCATCGAGCAGGATTCCTACACCTATATCCAGCATCTGGATTCCAACGGGAACACCCTTTTCCCGGAAGCCGCCTTTACCCAATATCAGAGTTCCGACAACGGCGGATCAACGCCCGAAACCACCACGTACAGTTATTCCTGGCAGAATAATTCCAGTGGCCAGGTAACCAATCAGATCGCCGACATGATCACCACCAACCCTGTGGTCTCCACCAGCCAGAACGGTTCCGGAGTCGCCACCACCACCCAAACCGTGTATAACCAGTTCGGCCAAGTAGTCTGGACCATGGATGCCAAGGGCTTTATCACCTATACCGCTTATGACAATGCCACTGGCGCGGTCATCCAGACGGTGCAGGATGTCAACACCGCCAATCTCTCCGATATAGTCAATTACAGCGGAAGTTATGCCGGCGGAACCTTGGCCTTCGGTTCCGATGGCTACAACCAATACGGCGTACCGGAACTGCCCAGCGGCTGGATTACACCCACCGGTGCCGGATTGAATTTAACCACCACCGATTATGTCGATGCCTTGGGCCGGACCATCGAATCAATCTCACCTGGCGGCAACATCACGCTGTATGTCTATGATGATCCCGCGCATGCGGTATTTACGCTCACCGGTGTAGTTCTTGATACCTCCAACAATACGTTGACAACCACCGGCCCGATCACCATGACCCGTACGGAAATTCCCTACAGCTATTCCGCCAATGGCCAGACCCTTGAGGGTTCCTACAATGAAGCCATTACGTTCAGTGCCAATACGCCCATTAGCTATGTGGGTGGTGGCATCGGTCAGGCGGTGATTCCGGTACTGCCTGGTTTTATCCAGGGTGATGCCGCGGTCAGCGGTCCGGATAATGTCTTTAATCTCATCGGCGACGGCAGCAGTTCCAGTCCGCAATTCACCCTCCAATCCCTGACGCGCAGTGTGTATAACGCCGGTGGTCAGCAGGTAGAGTCCGATGCCTACGCGGTAATTGATAATGCCGTCTACCTTGCCACCGCGCCCAATGATCCCTACAGCGGCGGCAAAATCACCAACCAGCTTTCCGGCCAGGCCCCCAACGGTAATTATTATGCCACTTACTACGGCTACGATGCCGATGGCCGACAATATCAAATTATCGACGCCAACGGCACGATCACCGATACCGTTTATGATTCCCTTGGCCGAGCAGTCTCCATCTGGGTGGGAACCAACGACACGGTCTCCGGCGGCACCGGCACGCCCACCTACTTTGTCGGCTCCAATGCTGGTCTTGGCAATAATATGACTGAAGTAACATCTTATGTATACGACAACGGCTCTGTCGGTGACAGCAACGTCACCGAAGTAATTCAATACCCCGATGGAACAGCCAATACCGGCACGCAGAGAGTCAGTCTGCTGAATTATGACTTCCGTGACCGTCTTGTCGCCACGGAAACCGGCCTGACACTTAACAGTTCAGGCAGCCCAGTTGCCAGCAGCAGCGATCCTTATCCGCTTATCACCGTCAGTTCGCTGGACAACCTCGGCGATGTAACCGCAACGTTGACTTTCAATGGTGCGGTCACCACCATCGCCAACGCCATTGTCGCCGCGGCCACCGCCGCACCGGGCGCGGTGCTCGCCGGATTGGTCGGCTACCGCACCAGTGAATATGATTCTCAGAACCGTGACTATGAAGATCAGACCTACAGCGTTGATCCCACGACCGGTGCGATCTCCACCACAGCGTTAACCACGTATACCTTCTACGGCCCACGCGGCAACATCATTGAAACCGTCGCCCCCACGGGCCAAGTGACCAAGGATGTTTATAACGGCGTCGGCGAACTGGTGGATGTGTACATCACCGATGGCGGGGCCGTCAATAATGGCGGTTCGACTGTGCTGACTTATGCCGCCGCCGAATCGGTATCCAATGATGTCGTCATCAGCCAGACTGCCTATGGCTACGCCGGCGACGGCAACTTAATTGAAACCGTCCACGCCCAGCGGTTCAATACCGATCCCATCCTCGGCAGTTCCGCCGAAGGCGCGTTGTTCACTAATACTGTCAACGCCGATGGCAGCCTGACGGTAACACCGGCGTCCAATGCCGATCTGGGTGCCAGAATCTATTACTCGGCGACTTATTATGATGCCTCCGACCGCCAGATCGCCACCGTCAATGCCGGCACCAATCCCACGGGAACCAATGGCACCGCTGCGCCCTGGACCCGCCCGGCCAACGCACCGGTATCGGTAAATGATTCCAACTTCACCGGCGATCTGATTACACTTACCAGTTACAACCCCGCCGGGGAAGTGTATGAAACCACCGACCCAAGGGGAATTGTCGCAGCCAATTTCTACAACAGCCTCGGCGAAACGGTTGAAACCATCGCCGCGTATGATCCGTCGGTCAATGGTGGCAATCCGACATCGGATCAGAACCAGACCACACTGTATACGTATGACGGAATCGGTGATCAAACCTCCATGACCGCAGAAGACCCGTCTACCGGTAATCAAACCACAGATTACGTTTATGGCGTCAGTGCCGCCACCGGAAGCGGCATCACCAGCAACGACCTGCTCTATCAAACCGTGTACCCCTCCAACGGGCAGAATGACACGGTCTCACAGGAATACAACGCCCTTGGCCAGGTGATTCAGAGCACCGATCGTAACGGCAATGTCCACCAATACGCGTATGACACCGCCGGGCGGGAAATCAGCGATACCGTTACCACGCTGGGTGCGGGCGTTGATGGCAGTGTGCGGAGAATTGACACCACCTACAACGCGCAAGGCTTGGCGTACCTCCTGACCAGCTATGCCGACACGGCAGGTACTACCATCGTCAATCAGGTAGAGAATATCTACAACGGTCTGGGCCAGTTGGCGTTCCAGTACCAAGCCCTTACCGGAGCGGTGGATGTTTCCACGACGCCGTATGTGCAGTATACTTATTCCAGTCCCAGCAACGGTTCAAGGGTTACCAGTATGGTTTATCCCAATGGGCGTACCATTGATTACAACTATTCAGGTACCAACCTGAATAGCGCCTTGGACAACGCCATTGACCGATTGGATTCCATCAGCGACGGCGCAAATTCGGGCGAAGCTGGCCAGGTGCTGGAACAATATTCATATCTTGGGCTGTCAACGATCGTCGCAAGAAATCATCCGCAAACGGGAATCAATTTGACATTGGTTGGCAGCGCCGGAAGCATCGGCTCCGGCGGAGATCAATACGTGGGCTTGGATCAATTCGGCCGAATCGCCGATCAGAACTGGGTCAACACTTCGTCCGGAATGTCGGCGGACAATTTTACCTACACCTACGACAACAATTCAAATGTGGCATCCGAAAACAATTTGCTCAACACGGCGTACTCCCAGACCTTTACGTACGATCCGCTCAACAGATTAGCCAGTAACACGCTCGGCGGCGTGGCCAACCAAAGTTGGACGTTGGATTCGCAAGGCAACTGGTCGTCTTATACGTCCAACGGCGTAACCCAGACCCAAACCGCCAATGCCCAGAATCAGATCACAAGTATCAGCGGCGCGGCGGGTACGCCGACTTATGATGCCAATGGCAATATGACCACCGATCAATCTGCCAATACGTATACCTACAATGCCTGGAATCAGCTTGTCGCGGTTAGAAATTCCTCCGGCCAAGTCATCGCTCAATACACCTATAACGCGATGGGGTACAGAATCACTGAGTCGTATCCGCTGGGCGGCAACGGTGTCGCTGCCGGAACCGTGAACTATATTTATTACGATTCGCAGTGGCAGGCGATTGAAACCCGCACCAACGGCACGGCATCCTCTAATGTGACATCGCAAACCGTGTGGAGCGCCGCGTATATCAACGCGGCGATCCTGCAAGACACGTATTCCGGCGGTGTAATCCAACCAGGCTCACGTATTTATTTCCTGCAGGATGCGAACTGGGATACCACTGCCATTTTGGGTTACGACAGCACAACCGGCACATGGGGCGTCACACAGCGATACACGTATTCCCCCTACGGCACAATCACAGTTCTCAATGCCGATTGGTCAACGCCACCTGCGGGTACGCAGCCCACGGTGGACAATCTCTACCAAGGCATGACGCTTGACTCCGTCACCGGCCTCTATTACGCCCGCAACCGCAATTATGATCCATCCCTTGGCCGCTGGATCAACCAAGACCCTGCGGGTTATATCAACGGTGCGAACACGTATCAGTTTGTGATGGGAAATCCGACGAACCTACTTGACCCGAGTGGCGAAAGCCAAGATAGATATGCCCCGGACAAAAAAAAGCACGGACCGGGAAACGGTCCCCATGTGGACCGCTACAGTCCCGGTAGGCAAAATGTCGGCCGCTATAGACCCGATGGAACGCCAATCCCGCATGGCGGTGTGTGTCCTCCACCGATTCCCAATTCCGATCGAAAGAAGTTCAAGGACGCAGTGGACAAGCTCGGAAAGGGCGTTGTCATCGTTGGCGGCGGCGTGGCGGTTGGCGTTGGCGTGGTATGGGTCGTAGATAACGTGTTGCCGTGGGTGATAATAGGATTGGCGTTTTGATGCGGGGCTCGGCACCGTACAGGCTCGTGCGCGTCGAGATGCGACACGGGACCGGGCAAATGCACCATTGTGGTTGCGGATTGCGGCTGAATTTTAACGAAAAAAGGATTACAACAGTGACCGTCAAGAATGCACCATCCGCGACCGGGCGCAGGCGCGAGCGACGCCCGACTGAAAACGGAGCCGAAGAAAAGAAAAGCTCAGCGAAACTACAGCCTGATTTTGGCATCTGGTTCAACGCAAAGGAGCCTCGCCGCATATGTTACGAGGTCAGGGATGACGCCAACCAGTCGCATGACCTTGTTTATCTGTCGAGCTACATAAACGATGCGAGAACCGCACCTTCCCTGGCCAAGTTTGCAAAAGGGAAACTGCGCATCGGCATGGAGAGGGATTGCTGGGAAGTCTATGGGATAAACCCCACGCTGGTCTCGGTGTCATCCGTTCTCACAATTTTCCCGGTGCTGGGCATTGAGTGGACATTTGAACACGCTTGCTTGGAGCGGATCATGGGGAGCGCAGACGAAAGATTGTGGATTTCCGACTGTATTCTGGATGAAGATATGGGTGTATTCCAAGCGGAGCGCTCGCTGCTTCGTGTCAAAGGGGGTGGGGGGTTTTGGTCACTTTCGGTTCACTTGGCACCCCAGCCTTGGAGGATCATCCTTAGGGATACACATACGCCCATTTTACCGTAAGGCGTAAGGTGCAGTGTCAACAGGCACCTGTGGAGGCCCAGCCAATTGTGAAGGTTGTAGCGGCCCAGGTGCGCCGTGCAAAGGCGAAGTGTTCCAGCGAGTGCAAGTCTCGCCCCGGTAAAGGCCGTCGCGACCGGGAAGCTATCCCAGCGGCGGTGGAAGCAATGAAGCGGTCGGAGTCTGGGAGACAAGCGGCGGCGTGGCGGCGTGTGGCCGCCTTGCGAATGCGGCTTTTGTGAATTCGCTTTGCGATCCGCTTTGGGCGGGTTAGAATCCGCCAATTGAAATAACTGGTCGTTTAGGCAGGCTTATGGTCGCGTTGAACGAAAAATTCCACCACAAGGACACAACGACACGAAGCAATCGGTGCCCCGGGGGAAAATCTGTTTCACCCGTGAAATCTGCAGATGCCTTTGTGCCTTTGAGTCTCCGTGGTGAAACTGGCAGCATCGGCTCCGGTGGAGATCAATACATCGGCCTGGACCGGTTCGGCCGAGTGGTGGATCAGAACTGGGTCAACACTTCGACCGGCCAATCGATGGATAATTTCACGTATTCCTACGATGCAAATTCAAATGTTACCGCCGAAAACAATCTGCTCAACGCCGCGTATTCCCAGACCTTCACGTACGATCCGCTCAACAGATTAGCCGGTAACACGCTGGGTGGCGCAGCCAACCAAAGCTGGACCTTGGATTCGCAAGGCAACTGGTCGTCTTATACATCCAACGGTACAACCCAGACCCAGACAGCCAACGCCCAGAACCAGATCACCAGCATCAGCGGTACGTCGGCTACGCCGACGTATGATGCCAATGGCAACATGACCACTGATCAATCTGGCAATACGTATACCTACAATGCCTGGAATCAGCTTGTCGCGGTTAAAAATTCCTCCGGCCAAGTCATCGCTCAATACACCTATAACG
The DNA here is from genome assembly GCA_021805985.1 of Planctomycetota bacterium. Taxonomy (GTDB): domain Bacteria; phylum Planctomycetota; class Phycisphaerae; order WQYP01; family WQYP01; genus JAMDCX01. Next base: position 15,352 of record JAJZDN010000063.1, read on the forward strand.
CGATGGGGTACAGAATCACCGAATCGTATCCGCTCGGTGGAAACGGCGTTGCTGCGGGAACCGTGAACTATATTTATTACGATTCTCAGTGGCAAGCCATTGAAACCAGAACCAATGGCACGGCATCCTCAAATGTGACATCGCAAATGGTCTGGAGTGCATCGTACATCAATGCTGCAGTTTTGCAGGACACCTATTCCGGCGGCGTAATCCAGCCAAACAGCAGGCTATATTTTCTGCAGGATGCGAATTGGAACACCACAGCCATTGTTGGGTTCAACAGTACCACCGGCACATGGGGCGTAACGCAACGGTACGTTTATTCGCCCTACGGCACAATCACCGTATTGAATGCCGACTGGAGCACGACACCCACCGGCACGCAGCCGCTCGTTGACAATCTTTATCAGGGCATGGCGCTCAATTCCGTCACGGGCTTGTACTACGCCCGTCACCGCAACTATTCACCAACTTTAGGCCGGTGGATAAACCAGGATCCATTGCAATATATCAACGGTGCGAACACATACCAGTTTGTGATGGGGAGTCCGGTGAACGCGGTCGATCCAGAGGGGACAGTCACCCTGCCACCGGGAATCGTGGGGCCACCTCCACCTCCACCTTCACCGTCGCCCTCGGGAAGCCTGTGGCCAGCCTATCCACCGACTGGTGGGTTCTCGGGCACATGGTGGTATCCCGTACCGCTGCCAGGTGGAACGATTAGCTTAACGGGTGGAGTTGGCGGAAGCCTCGGCCAGAATGGAGGCTACGGCATAAATGGCGTCGGCGGATTAAAGTTCTCTATTCCTCCCCTCATTCCCTACATTCCGAACAGTATCTGGTCCGTATGCGTTATAGGATCGGGAACCGGCTCGGGGCCGCACGGAAAAGTGCAAGGGACGGGATTTGTTGTGATCAAGGTCAAGTTTTGAGATTGTCCACCTCCGTTGGCTTAGTGAGTACTTCGTATGATGACGATCAAGCATATTGGTAGGGTGTTGCTGGCCGTTCAGATAGCATATCTCCCGCAATTCGCAGCGTTGATGTCAGGAAAAGTTGCGCGCCAGACCGTTCCGTTTGGGCGGGTGTTAAGGTTATTTGTTGAATCGCACCGGCGCTTGGATTTGACGCCGAAATCATGTTTAGAAAGCTTCCACTTTACGATCGGAGCTGGGACCAAAAAGATGCACCGCACCGGCACCTCCAAGCATTTCGTCGGTGGAAGTTTTGTTGAGGCCCATGTGGTGCGCGACCACAATGCGTGCGCAGCGCTGCTCGTGTTTTCAAGCGGCCTGACCATCTATTTTTCCTCGTATAGTCGGAGCAGCTTCATCGCGATGTTGGAGCCAGGGGACGCTTCTCATATTTTGGTCGCACACGGCGACGGAATTTGCGCAGCCGGACTACTGACGGGGCGGCACGCAAGCGGACTTGGCCTACCCGATGGAATGGATCTCGGCGTGGCCTACGACAGGCCACCTCTGATATTCCTACGCATAATGGATTTCATTCGTACGAAGCTGGACGTCGCACAAGACGTAAAATTCAGGTCCCGGACTCTTAATTCTGTACTGACCGCCAAGTGGGCGAGCGCCCAAGGCACAATGACGACAATGCATATCCATTTCAACCTGGCCACGAAGGCCTTATTCCCGGTGCGGAAGATGTCGCTTGTGGTTCGGAAGGGTGGTCGGGTAGTTACGACCGGCTGGATTTCTGACGTCGGAGCGGGGATGGGGCGCCACGGGCCAATAATACATCGTATAAAACAGATCGAGCCACGGGTGGATTTGCCGTGGAAGACGGTAGCGCCTTCGACAATATACCGACTGGGCGTGAGCACTTTCCCCAACGTTTTCGTCCATGGACCGGCCGACGCGGCTTACACCTCCCTGCGGAAGAGGTTCATAAAATGGGCGATGGTCCCACCCGACGTGAGTGTGAAACCTGCGGAAAGGACCAATGGAACCGTGCGGTAGCCCTCCCTGCGCGCCACGAGGCACAGGGCGCACTTGAGGAGCATCGAATGTTCAGTAATAAAGCCCAAGTTGGTGCGGACCGTAATCCGCTCTGCCTTTCCCATTGTGCTTGGCTCGCGGTGTCGCTGTTGCTCGCAACCGTGTTTCATGCACCAACGGCCTGCGGAGTGGGCGAGCGCCATCAAAGCATGCACTTCGGAAAGGTTCTCCAGTGGTTGGCGAACGACCGCGCTCCAAAGCGATCTGCGTTGCCGGCGGGTGCGACCCTAAGTTGCTTCCAAGAGTTTCGATTGCCTTCATCGAATGCGCGTGGAGCTGGAACTGTTTTGGGTTACCAAGCATGGGCGTATCGGAAGGGGACGATCTCGGTGGCGCTGGTGATGTCGCGCGAGGGCATCCCGATCTATTGGGCTTCCGATGGGAAAGCCAGCATTGCGATAACCGTCTCTCCAAAGCATCCGGGCGAACTGTTGGTTGCGAATAATGTGGAGTTTGGCGACAACGGTTTCCTTTGGAAGAGAAAATCTCACGCGACGCCGTGGCCGGGCGATTTTGGGGTCGCTATTAGTCTGCGGCGCAAGCGCGTTGATTTTTCGATACGTCGCTTGCGGGGATTGTTGCGCGAAGGCCTGTCAGCGGCATCATGGTTCAGATTCGACTCGGGGCCAAGGGCGAGCCTTGATTTTTTTCGGCCCCACATGTTGGGCGGTACTGTCGTGTCCGTGGTGTTCAAACCCGGCGTGCCAGCCGCCGCGCTGCCGATATCGAGCGTGAAGCTTTACGCCTCCCGCCACGGCGAGCTTATGCTCCGTCCGGTACTCGCGACTACACGTATTGAGACGGGCCGCAGCGTCCGACCTCTGGCGATAGTGGATTTTCACGCGCCGAAAATACCGGGGTTTCAAATTAAGGCGAACAAACCGGCGGATTTCATGCTCGCTGCCATGTCCGTCGTCCTCCCCCCGCATTCTGCCAATCTCGAAATCAAGCCCGCTTCCGGGTATCAAGCAGCGGTGAGACGCCTTTGCCGATGGGCGTTGGGGCATCCGCTGCGCCCAACGCGGACTAGACGAGAACAACGAGCACCTTGGCTGCAGCAGTTGGCGGTGGCGGGAAATGTTGAGGCCATGTACACGATGGGCCTGCAATACGCCAAAGGTCACGAAATAAAACGTGATTACCGGCAAGCGATGATCTGGCTGCGCAAGGCGGCTGCCGCAGGCAGGCCGGGAGCGGTCTACGGAGTCGCAATGTTGTATGAAAAGGGGTGGGGTGTAAAGCAAAGCCACAAGCGGGCGGTAGCATGGTTCAAGCGGGCGGCGGCCATGGGTGTACCCGCGGCAATGTACGAAGTTGGTGCCTACTATGCGAACGGCTTGGGGGTTGCGCGGAACTACGCTAAGGCGATGTCCCTGTGGCGGAAGGCTGCTGCCGCCGGCAGCGCCCGGGCGATGTATGGCATTGGCTCGCTCTACGGCAACGGGGCGGGGGTTAAGCGAAGCAATCGCAAGGCCCTGGTATGGTTGAGAAAGGCTGCTGCCGCCGGCAGCTCCTTCGCGATGTATCGCTTGGGATTGTTTTTCTTTTATGGCCACGACGTGGCGCGCGATTACAGATCAGCGTTCAGGTGGTGGAAGAAGGCCGCCGATGCGGGGTACCTTGGCGCAACATACAATCTCGGCTATCTATACGCTGGAGGCTTGGGTGTGACGCGAGATTATCGCCGTGCAATCACGTTGTGGAAAAAGGCGGCTGGCCGCGGAAATGTGAACGCGATGATTGGCCTTGGCGGCCTATACTACCGGGACACGAGTGTTACGAAAAGTCACCAGAAGGCCGAGTATTGGTATAAAAAAGCGGCTGATGCAGGGAACATCCCGGCCAAGGATTGGTTGGCGAAGCACTCGCCGTGAAATGGCCCAAGTGTGCCGCGCGACGGCGGAAACGTTTACAGCGACCACAGGGATATCAACGCCCCCGCCCCGTTGAAGAGCCATTATCATTTTCCGCCAATTTTGACTTTCTCGCGTTGCGCCATAATTTGCATAACTCCGGACGCGGGGCGGCCCGAATTGATAAGCTGGGCCATGACCTCCATTTGTGGACGGATATGGTTGAGAAAATGCTTGTAGCCCGCGCAGAGGTAATTCAGTCCCGGTTCGCCGTCTGGTGTTACCGCAAAGCGATTCTTAGGGCATTCACCGTTGCAGGCGAAACGCACTTCGCAGCGCCGGCAATAAGCGGGCAGCGAGTTTTGTTTGTCGAGTCCGAATTTTTTCTGAATCGGTGATTCGACCATTTCAGACATGGACTGCTGTTGAATATTGCCCAGACGGTATTCCGGAAAGACAAAATGGTCGCATGCGTACAGATCGCCATTGTGCTCCATGGCCATGGCATCGCCGCAGGTTTCGGCAAAAATGCACAAGCCCGCGCCCCGGCCCGCCCATATCCCCAGTTGCACATCAAAGGTTTGAACAAATATTTTACCCACATCCTGCCGGACCCATTGGTCGAACATTTCGCATAAAAACAGCCCGAACTGCAAAGGTTCAACCGACCACGGGGCGACGGCGAGCTCCGGTGATAGTACTTTCAGCAGCGGTGGATTGGCCAGTTCCTTTTCCGCACTTTTGGTGAATCTCTCCACCAGAGGAATAAATTGCATGTAAGCGCTACCGTGTTCCCGCAGGAATTCGTACACTTCACGAGGGTGATAGGCCAATTCCCGATGCACCACGGTAAGGGTGTTGAAATCCACGCCGTGGTCTTTGAGTAATTTCAGACCCTGCATGACCAAGTCAAAACTCGGTTTACCTCCGCGGGTAATGCGATAGCGATCATGCAGTTCCCGCGGCCCATCAATCGACAGGCCCAACAGAAAGTGATTTTCCTTCAAAAATTTACACCAATGGCCATCCAGCAATGTGCCATTGGTTTGTAACGCGTTTTCAATCTCTTTGTCCGGTGGCCGGTAAATCTTCTGTAATTCAACTACGCGCCGGAAGAATTCCAGCCCCATGAGAGTGGGCTCTCCACCTTGCCAAGCGAAGGAAATTGTTTTGTTCGGTTGAGCCTGAATGTATTGTCGGACAAATAATTCCAGCGTGGCGTCACTGATCCGAAAATCCGCGGCATTGCGGTGGGCGGGAAACAGCTTTTCCTTCTCAAGGTAATAGCAGTAGCTGCAATCGAGATTGCAGATCGGCCCGATGGGCTTGGCCATGATATGAAAGGGCATTTTAGTCTTTGCGGGTTGATTGCTCATGGCAATACCCTCCTTGTTTTTCTATTCCCGGTCGCGCAACTGCTGTTCGAGTTTGACCACATTGCCCAGTGAAATTAAATGGGCATGGATCAATCCCAGGAATCCGCAGCGGTAAAGTTCAGTGATTTGTTCATTGGAAAGGGCGTTGAGTTTGGCCTCATCGACGGCATAAAAACCGCGCAGGGCCAGGGGCTGATTCTTCGTATCACGCGCCCGAATCTCTCTTCCCACCAGCAGATTCAATTCATTGAGTTTCCCGGTGAAGGCCTGGGTATGCCGGATATTGCCCTGATACTGGCCCAGGAAGGCCAATACGTTTTTCAGAAGTGGTGTTTCTGCGCCAGTTTCATCAAATAATGGATCGCCGTCCGGGGCTTCCCAGCCGGAAAATGCCGTATCGATGCAGACGCTGAAATCCTGTCCGTTGTTTCGTTCCGCCAGAACAAACGGATAGCGGCGGATAAACGCGGGAATATATCCGTTGGCCCATTTGCCCATGACATCCACAAAGAGATTTTCATTGTTGCGCAGTCCCAACACCACCACCGGCATAAGCCGATCCACCGAGGGGCCGGCAAAGACGATGGGATATTCCGTAGCGGCACGGGCGAATTCCAAGGCTGCCACAGGTACAGAATTGGTTTGTCGGGAAAACTCAAAGTTGGCATCGCGCAACTTGATTCTGGCGTTTCGGTGCGTGGCACGATCCAGCAGCACCGGTTTTTGATAAAACAATACCGTGTTGGTTCCGTCGGTCATAAAGGCCCCCGTGAAAAAAAGAAACAACTCTTCAAACCCCCGCCTGTGATGATGGATCAAGCGGAGAACGAGGTAATAATAATCTGACATCTATTGGCACGCAACAAAAATCATCCAGAAAAAATCATCCAGCATGTCAGCAAGATTTCAATTTGGGCCAAGGTTCCTGTCCACAACTTTTAATAGTAGCCCGGCGTTGTCTTAATTACCCGGTTGGTTGTCACATTCCATCTTTGCCTCACGAAAAATATACTCGTTATTGTGAAAATCTGTCGTGTTGTAAATTTGCGATACCGTCCGCCCTGGAGCCGATGCAATGCGTTCAATGAATACCACCAAATTGATGGCCGAGGCAATCGAACGATAGGGAATAGTCTGCGAGACTTCACCGATCAAATCTTCCAACCGGTGCAGAGCATCTTGGGCGCTATTGGCGTGGATCGTGGCCACGCCGCCAGAATGGCCGGTATTCCAGGCTTTGAGCATGGCCAGGGCTTCGCCGCCACGGACTTCGCCGATGACAATGCGGTCCGGCCGCAACCGCAGCGTCATACGCAACAAGTCATTCATGGTCACTTTAGGCTCGGTGTTCTTGGTAAGCAGTTCGACGCGATCCGGAGCCGAACACTGAAGTTCACGGGTATCTTCAATGAGCACCACACGCTGCATCTGGAACTCCGGTTCATGTAATATGGCATTGACCAGGGTGGTCTTTCCAGAACCGGTGCCGCCGGCGACGAGAATATTCTGGCGTTGGACAATGGCGTGGCGTATGCTTTTGGCACCGTCCGCCGACAGTACGCCGGATGCCACATAATCATTGAGTGTAAAAATGCGGGTTGGCCTTTTACGAATCGTGAAGGTGGGTCTATCGACCAGCGGCGGCAACAATCCCTGAAACCGTTCTCCCGTAGTGGGCAGTATGCCGGCGATGGCAGGTGATTCAGGATTGGCATTTTCCCCGGCATGGGCCGCCAATAAGCGAATCACCGTTTCTGCGGAACTGGAATCAATAGATCCCATGCGCTGGCGGCCCTGGCCGATGATATCCACCCATAAACCGCCATCGGGATTGGCCATGATCTCCACCACATCGGGCCGCGCCAAGGCATCGGCAATGATTGATCCCAAGGCGTGATTCAGACTCTCGTTGTGACGCTGTTGAACAATACTGACCATATTCATTCTCCTTTTTGGTTAAAATACTTGGATAACATTTTCGGTTGGCTGCTAAGTATAGCGAATGCAATATGCCACCAGAGTTCCGTTAGGAATCCTCTGCCATGTTATTGCGGGGCACGCCGTTTGGCCCCGCCTGTGGTTCCGGCTGATCCGGTTGCATCGCGTCATGAAATAATCCGGGTTCGTCATACCCGACACTGATGCGGCGACCTGCGAGCTGATGGGAACCAATCGGCTCCTTGCCACGACTATCCGCAGTTTCTAACGGTGGCGGTGCCACTTCGCCGTGGGCTGCGTTGCCATTGGTCGATGGATCCAACATCTGCGGAGGTGCAGATTCTGAAGTTACTGATTCGGCTTGAGTTGAGCCGTTGGAGCCGCCTTGGATAGCCAGCGGGATAGCCAGCGGGATAGCCAGCGGGATAGCCAATAGCTCCGGCACGTCGCTCAGAATCGATTTGTTCTGCCGCAGATTACGGGCCAGAGTATCCAGATACCGGTGAAAACGTGCCTTGCCGCTCAAAAGCGCTGCGGATCGTTCATGGTCCGGAACCTCCGGCGTATGGTTGAAGTATGCCCGGATGCCAAGACCCACCATTTCCTTAAGTATCAGCAAGTCCAGATTCTGACGTTTTTCCAGTTTCTGGAGTTTGAAAAATACCCGTTCAACGGCCTGAAGTATTTCCGCCTCACGATCCGAGCGATAGGTCGCCAGCAGGGTTTGTGTCGCCGCTTCGGCCACAATCACGCTGATGGCTGATCCGGTGGTGGACGCCTGGGATTTTGCGGTGTCATACGCGGAGCGTATAAGCCGGATCGACAGTTTTATTTTGTCATCGTTTATCAATGGTATTCATCCTCCGTCGTGACCGCGCTCTCGGCAGAACCCGGTTGGTTATCAATAGGTTGGGATTGCGGTTTAGATCGCGGTATGAAAGCAGGGGCGGCTTTGTCGGGTTCCACCTGTGGCGTTCCCTCAACGCGGCTGGGGTGTTTTTTCAGATCAGCATCTGTGGCTATGCCGCTGACCATACCGGCCATTGCCGAAACGCTGGGATCATTGAGCCATGCAATGGCTGGCTTGTCCGCTAAATCGAGCCTCCTGGCCTGATCCGGTGGTGGAAGCAAACGGCTGGTGAATCGTACATCCGCGTAGTAACGCAGTTTGGAGCACTTAATCGGCTTGCATCCGGTAACAAAGACCAGTTAGATCG
>JAJZDN010000064.1 GCA_021805985.1 Planctomycetota bacterium
CTTGGAAATTTCATCGTTTCTGTCATACTGTTACCCATGGTGGCGTACTCCTAAAAAAGAACATTGAAAACACCCTTTAGGTTACGCCGCCTCTTTTCTCCCGTCCACAACTTTTAATAGTAGCCCTCCAACTTCCTGCGACCCTTGGCTCCATGCCCGTTACGGCACTTCTTCGCTACTATGGTCGCTCTGACTCCTGTCCGGCGGCTCTTCGGACCCATTGAAGGGCCATGAACACCGTCACTACTTCCCAACAGGTCTCATGGATTCATGTATAAAGCCTTCCAACCATACCGCCTCCAGACACCCTATGCTGTCCCGTTGTCATGTTCGCTTGGTCGAACGGACGCTCCCAAAGTGCGGGAGTTGGGCTTCGCCAACGGCTAGCAGGCTCGCCACAGCATCTGGCCGAAACGAGTTCGTCATCCTGCGGTCTGGTTGTTCGTCTCCGGTTGCTCTTCACCTTGCCTCGCGGCAACGCAATGACCTTCGACTACGGATCGGAACATCGATCCGGAAGAAACTTACATCCTCCTGTCTCAATACACTCTCCATCGCACTAGCCGCCGGCTCTGCCGGCGGTGGAGTCTAGTCGCCGTGGCCAACATAAGATTCTCGCAGTCTAATCCCCGCACTCATGCCATGCATGTTGTCTGGACGACTTACATGGCATGGCCACCGGGCGATCCGCGCGGCCATTGGTCGCCATTATTTGATTTCTATGGCAGGCTGATAAAGCGCGGCCACCGACTGAATGTTGCCGACGATATAACACGCCGCGCCGCAGTAGCAACTGCCAAGGGAGCCGCCAGACATCTGGCACCGCCGGATACGCTTCTGGCTGCGGATACCATTGGGCAGGCGATCCGCGGTGGGCCGGAAGTTGGTACGGCAGCCGGCAAGCCCGCCGCGCTATGGACGGTTTATGCCGCAGCCATTGAACGCGAACATCTTCATTTGCTATTGGCCGCCAACGCCGAAGACGTCAGCAAATTGGTGGGGCGCATCAAAGGTAAATCCAGTCGCACCATTAACGCCGCGAATCATCGCACGGGTGATACTCTCTGGGCCGCCGGATTCTGGTGCGCATTTTTATTCGACTGGGATGCCGTCCGCGCCGCCCGAGATTATATCGTGAATCACAACGCGCGACGCAATATGCCCGCCAATCCGTTTCCCTGGATAACACCTCCGCCCATATAACCCTCGACCATGTGATGCCTTTGTTTTCCCCGCAGCGCCACAAAGCCGCCGGCTCTGCCGGCGGTGGAACTCAATCTCACTGACCCAACGCAAGATTTACATGCCCGGTGCGGACACGCGCACACTCACCGCAGGGTTGGATGATGGTTTGATTATCCAACCTTCGGCATGGCAGACAGGCGGTGTACCAGGAAGGTGGGGACATGCGCGAGAAGGGCACCGCAGTATGGTATACCGCGTCGCACCACCGGCCGAGCCGGCGGCTTTGTGAAGTTTCCCCGAATGGCCGTGTGGCCGGGAAATATTGCCACGCCCCGCGCAATGCGTTAACGCGGTCGGTGCTGTCATTTCATGCTGTCATTTCATTACGTATGCTTTTTGTTCCTTAAGCTTTACAATGGGTTTGTGCGTCGGCGCAGAGAACTTATAGTGCCGGACGCGGACGAAACAAGCAGAGCACCCGAGTGCGGACAGACTTTAAGGGCGAAATAGACGATGCGAAAAGCCAGCATTTTTACGATATTTTTGATTGTATTTGTGGACTTGGTGGGGTTTGGCATTGTGCTGCCGAACTTGCAGTTGTATGGTCAGCAGTTTGGCATCAGTAATTATTTTTATCTGACGCTCATTGGCGCAACGTATTCCTTTTTCCAGTTTCTTTTTGCGCCGATTCTGGGCCGCTGGTCCGATCATATCGGCCGGCGGCCCGTGCTGATACTTAGCCAAATCGGGACGATTGTGGGCTTTTTCATGCTGTTTTTCGCCAACTTTTTTCAAGGGCATGTGCTGGGCATCGTGCTGATTTTTTCATCCCGTATTGTGGACGGCATCAGTGGGGGAAATATTTCCACCGCCAATGCCTATATCGCGGATATTACTACGCCGGAAAACCGGGCCAAGGGACTGGGGGCACTGGGGGCGGCGTTCGGACTGGGATTTATTTTCGGGCCGATTATTGGGGGATTGGTGTCACATTTTCTGGGCCTGCAATATGTGCCATTGGTGGCGGCGGCGTTTTCGTTTGTCGCACTGACCATGACCGCGACACAATTAGCGGAATCGCGCACGCCCAACAATCAACGTAATGACGCTGCCGCGCGGCGTTTCAGTTTCCGCGGTCTGGAGCAGTCGCTGGTGCGGCCGATCATTGGGCCGCTGATTCTGCTGTTTTTTGTCAACGGCTTTGCGTTTGCAGGGATGGAACAGACGTTTAGTCTGCTGATTCAACATCGGAATTATCCCATTACAAGGCGCGCCATGGTGCAGGCAGACGCCGCCAATGTGGGCCATGGGGCGAGAGATTTAGTGAATGTGAAAAAGCCTGCGGATGCACATCTCATAACCGCGCGGGCAGCGTTTGTAAAAAAACAGGATGACCGCAGCAGCTACGCCTCGGGGTGGTTGTTTGGAGCTATTGGCATTGTCATCGTGCTGATTCAAGGCGGTATGATCGGGCGGCTGACACGGAAATATGGCGAATTAAAACTCACGTTGCTAGGCCCGGTAATAACTTCGGCAGGGTTAATTATTATCGCCCTGCCCGTTGCCTGGGCGTGGCGATGGACCGGTTTTCTGGCGGGGGGCATACTGCTGGCAATAGGCAGTGGTCTGTTTAACCCGGCCATGCAGGCTCTGATCAGCCGGCATTGTCACAGTGATGAGCAGGGCGAAGTGATGGGGGCCAATCAAGGGATGGGAAGTTTAGCTCGCGCCTTAGGCCCCATTCTTGCGGGGCTGCTGTTTGAATACGTATTTCCGGCGATGCCCTATTATGTTTCAGCAGGACTGTGTTTACTTGTCACAGCGGGAATATTTATCAAGCGGGAAAAGTTTGCGCTTCCGGAGTCAAAGTCCGTTGCGGCACGCCCAGACGCTCTGCCATCCAAATAGCACATCCGAAGCCACAGAACCAGCCAATAGTTCCCCCGGCAATGATGTCGGAATAAAAATGGGCCTGCATGACGACGCGGGAAATGGACGTCAGGTACGCCACGAGCAGAAAAAGCCATCGGCCTCTGGGGGATAAATAGGTCAGCGCTGCGGCCATGGCAAAAGCGACACAGGCATGGCCACTGGGAAAACTTAGATCAGTCTGGGTATGAAATCCGCGAAACCACTGCCAGACGTTCAGGCCATCATTTAAATGACCGCTGGGCAATGTTCCGATGGGGCGCACACGCCCACAGACGCTTTTAAATGCTTCTGAAACCGCACCCGCGCCAAGGATGGAGCTGAAGATAACGGCGATGCCCTTCAAGCGGGCAGGATCATAAACCCAAACCAGTAGACATATAAATATGACTTCCGCCGGCACACCGACATCGCGCAACGCCCGCCAGGTGCTTTCGGTGTGATGGTATAACTGAGAATGAAATGGCGGCGTAACCGTGCGCCACCATGCCGCATGAGGGTGGGTTTTCGGATTCAGGTGCACGGCCTGCCAATTGTACGGCTGCTGATCCCCCATGAGCCAGCGTGTGGCCCGCCATGCGGTGGTATCAAGCCGGGCGTTGAAGCTCAGCAGAAGAATCTCTGCCAGGGCTACAATTCCCAGAATAATAAGGTTTTTCTTCAGCGGCGACCTGCGGCGAGGTAGATCGGTAGAAGGCTTTGCTTGGGGCATGAAATACCTCGCAGGATAGCCGACGCAGTGCCGCCGTTAGGCTGTTCCGGAGGCGGCAGCATCCGCGGAAGGTTCCGCAACCGGTTCAGCGGCGGCTGGTTTTTCAGATTCAGCCTGGTCTTCCGCTTGAGCCGTGGTGGTGCGACGGCGGCTGCGATCCGACTTGGCTACCCGTTGCTGTACTTTGTCCTGTTCTTCCTTGGCGATGCGTCCAGATTTACCTTCCATGACGGCCACGAGAATTTCCTTCATGATCAAATCAATACCGCGCAGGGCGTCATCATTAGCGGGAATGGCGATATCCACCATATCCGGGTCGCTGTCGGTATCAATTAAACCGATGACCGGTATTCGCAGCTTGCGGGCTTCCTGAATCGCGATGGCTTCACGGCGAACATCAACAACAAACATGGCTCCGGGCAGCCGATCCATACCGCGGATACCTGAAAGATTCCGAAGAATCTTACGATATTCCCGGTTCAAATTGGATACCATTTTCTTGGAATAATTCTTACCCACATCCGGAGATTGTAAAATGCGTTCCAGTTCTTCCAGACGCTGCAAGCGCGAGCGAATGGTCCGGTAGTTGGTCAGCGTGCCGCCGAGCCAGCGCTCCGTAACCACTGGCATGCCTGCCTGCTTGCCTATTTCATCAATCACTGAGCGGGCCTGCCGCTTGGTGCCGACAAACAGCACATCGCGGCCGCTGCCTACCAGGCGGCTGATAAACCGCTGCGCGGCCAGAAGGCCTTTAAGAGTTTCACGAACGTCAATAATATGGATCAGATTCCGCTTGCCATAAATGTACGGCTTCATCTTGGGATTCCACCGGCTGGTGCGGTGGCCGAAATGAATTCCGGAATCAACGAGCTGACGAACCAATTCAGGATTGGCCATGGGGAGAACCTCACATCAGCGATTTCAGAATCCTGTGCCGCACAGGCTCCTACCGTCGCTTAAAACTCGCCTTGCGGCGAAATAGCGTACACTCGGTCACGGAACACTTGCCCCGTACATACCGACCAAGCGGCAAACCACTGATCATATCGCTTTTGGCACGGCGCGTCCAGCTTGCCAAGCATCGCATCGCGTAGCACAATACGCTCATACCTCTGAAGGGGTCGATCTGGCTTGTGAAGCCAGCGATCTCGGCGCGGGTTGCGCTTTGTAAAGGAACAGCAACATGGCCGATACGGGTGTTTCAACGGAATCTTTTGCCCAGGAGACAAACGTCGCATATAAGGGTCCGCGCCTGCGGATGGCGATTATCGGTTGTGGGGGCGTCAGTGAAACACAACTCAAGGCCCTGCAGTCCATGCCGGATGTTGAAATTGTCGCCGGTGCGGATATTAATCCGCAACGCCTGCAAGCCACGAAAGACAAATTCGCTTTGACCGCCCTGTATGCGGATTACCATAAAATGCTTAAGGAAATAAAACCGGACGCTGTGACGGTGTGCACGCCCAATGCTTTGCACGCCCCGGCTACGATTGCGGCGTTGGAAGCCGGTGCACATGTGATTACCGAAAAACCCATGGCCATGTCTCCTCAGGAATGCCAGTCGATGATCGACGCCGCGAACAAGGCAAAACGCAAACTGGCCGTGGGGTTTCAATATCGGTTTCATCCCGCGACACAAATGTTGCGCCGGGCGCGGGATGAAGGGCAGTTTGGCAAAGTGATGTTTGCCAAATGCCAGGCCCTGCGACGGCGCGGCATTCCGAACTGGGGTGTTTTTGGGCAAAAACATATGCAGGGCGGCGGCCCGATGATCGATATCGGCGTGCATGTCATTGAAATGGCGCACTACGTCATGGGATCACCCAAGCCCGTGGCCGCCACAGGAAAAATCTGGACCTATATGGGCAATAAGCCTAACGATGTCAGCAGCGTATGGCCCGACTGGGACTGGAAAACTTATACGGTAGAAGATCTGGCCATTGGGCATATTCGCTTCGATAATGGGGCCGTCATGCAGATCGAAACCTGCTTTGCCGCCCATATTGAACGCGACGTATGGAATTTCACGCTGGCTGGAGAAAAGGGCGGCTGCTCATGGGACCCCCCGGCAATTTTCACCGATCGCGCCGGCACCATGACCAATACCACGGCGGCCTTTCTTGCTGAAGGAGATTTTCTCACGCTTTTTAAGCTGAAATTGCGGAATTTTGTTGACGGCGTATTACGCGATCAGCCCCTGGAAGCCCCCGGCGAAGCCGGTGTCGCCGTGCAAAAAATTGTCGATGGCGTGTATCGATCATCGGAAGCGGGCCAAGAGGTTCGCATTGCGTAGCCGATGGCGAAGAGGCCCAAGGCATCGTGTCATCCCGCCACCTTCCGCGAGTATTCAACGCTTCCGCATTGAGCCAAGATGCGCTGGGATGCAGCTTCCCCCGCAGGCGGCCAAGATAAATGAAGTTGCGGCGGCCCGGGCGAGCCATTTTCGCCGCGACTTGCCCTGCTTAGCGCAGCACCTCACGCTGCGTGGGCGTGAAGGCGTTTGGATTCAGGAAAATCATGCGTTCACCGCGCCAGAATCAGGGCGATAGTTCCCAGAATCACACAATAAATGGCAAACGGCGTCAGGCGGCGGGTTTCAAAATACTTCATCAGGAATTTGGTACTTAAATAAGCGGTGATGCCCGCGGCAATGGCGGCTGGAATGGTTAAATACAGGATGGCCCGCGCTTCGGGTTTTAACAGGGCCGGTACTTTTAATAACCCGGCTGCAGCGATCACGGGGGTGGCCAGCATAAAGGCAAAGCGGCAGGCTTCTTCATACGTCAGCCCCGCCAATACGCCGCCGACAATTGCCACACCGCTACGGGAAATGCCGGGAAATAAAGCCAGTGTCTGCGCCGCCCCCACCGCGGTGGCCTGCGGAAATGTTAAATCTTCCGCCTTTTTCTGCTGCTGCGCGGCGGCGCGCTTTTCGGCAAGTTTCTTCATGTAATCTCCCAGAAACATGACACCGCCGTTAAGAATTAAAAATACGCACACCATCCAGTAATATCGTCGATCATCAAAAAACAGTTTGAATTTCTTCTCAAATGCCAAGCCCACCAAACCCACGACAATCGTACCGGCGACCAGCAGCCAGGCAAATTTACTGTCCTGATCGTAAACCAGCTTGCGACGTTTGAGGCTGCCCAGATACGCCAGCACCACGGTTTTCCATTGCTTCCAGAAATAGATAACCAAAGCCGCCGCCGTGGCCAGATGCAGGGCCACGACAAAACTGAGGAAATTTTTGTTATTCGTACTGAAATGCCAATGCAGCAGATGCTTGACGATAATAATATGCCCCAGACTGCTGATGGGAAATAGCTCGGAAACGCCCTGCAATATACCTAAAAATATCGCTTGAAGCAGCGTTAAATGCGTTGTGGCGGTGGTGTGAAGCATGTTAAGACCCCGTAAAAATCAAGCCAATTCGAACCACATCCCGGCGTTGTGCAACATGCACCTGCGCCCTGCGTTTGGTTTTGTACCAGAGGATCCTAGAATATGCTAATGGAATCTTGTGTGTGCCGGAAAAATATTATGACCCCATTAACCCCACAGCGAATAAAAAACATCCGTTGGTTTACCCGCCGTTGGGGACGCGCGCCAGGTGGCCGTGCGCTTCTGGCGATCCTGGGCACGCTGGCCACCGTGGCCATTGCCCCAATCGCCATCGCGGCTCCAGTGCCCAAAACCAGCGACTCTAACACGTTGTTGCGCCAGGCGATTGCAGCGCAGCAAGGTGGCCAATGGCTTACTGCGCTGGCGGATGTGCGAAAAGCCATCCACGCGGGAAATACCGGAAATGCTGCCATCAATCTGCTCATTGCGGCTGCGCGACAGCAACATCAAATTGGTGCGGCTTATTTACTGGTTGCGGATTTGGCGGCACAACATCGGATCAGCGCAGCGCAAAGCCAGAACATTATTCGAGCACTCATTCGCCGGGGGCCAGTACAAAAACTTCCCGAACAGCTCATTAGCGCTCGCAATAACAGCGGCTATGGCACACAGAATCAATGGGCCTGGAGAGATTATCTTCTGGGTGTTGCAGCTGCGGAATGCGGGCAGCATCAGCAGGCCATTAATTGGCTTAACGCAGCCCGGCTGGCCAAACCAAAGTTCTGGCCCGCAACGGAATTACTGGCCCGGGAGTCGGCCGCCATTTATCACTTCACTGTGGCGCAACGGATACTTAAATCAGCTATTAAAAACCGGCGGCATACGCAGCGGGCCTGGCAGGGTATTGTCGGCATTTATGCCGCACAGGATCGCCTGCGCAAGGCGCTGATTCTGGCGCAGGAAGCGGCGGAGAAATACCCCACGAATCCAGAATTTCAGGTGCTGGTAGCGCGTATTTATGGCCTGCGGGAGCAGCAAAATATTCAGCAGATTGCTCTACAACGGACGGTGCACACTTTTCCGCATTTCACGCCGGCGTATTTAGATCTTCTGGAGGTCGCGCAAAGTAGCGGGGACGGCCCTTTGGTGGAAAATGTCAGCCACCGGTATATCCGTAATTTTCCCCGCGACGTATTTTCCACAGTTCTCCAGTCGCGCCTGGCGGCTCAGCAGGGCAATGTGGTGCTGGCCTCGCGAATTCTCACCGAAGCATTGAAGAATCATCCGGCCAACGCACAACTCTGGCTGGGCCGCATTGAATTGGCTTTGGCCCTCAAACATCCCGGAAAGGCCGTTTCATTAACCCGGCAAGCGCTGGTGCTTAACCCCGACAGCCTGCTATTAAACCAGACGCTTACCCAATTACTGGCCAAAAACCCGAACCAGGCCATCGCCGTGGCCCGGGCGTTTGCCCATCGGCATTTCCAATCTTCAACCGCCCAGCAGACGTATGTTCAAATGCTGCTGCAGTACAAACGCTTTGCCGCCTGCAAGGCTTTTTTATATCCGCTGATCACACGCTATCCCTCCGCCCGCTGGATTCAACAGTCGTGGGCGAATTATCTCGATGCGTCCGGCGATTTTCCAGCGGAGCGAACCTTTCTGCTTAAAGTCACGTCCGGATCAGTTCCGAGAATTTCAGATCTGCTGCAATTAGCCACCGTGGATTACCGTCTTCATGATTCATCCGGCGCGGAAGCGGCGTACAAAACGGTCCTGGGGCTGGAGCCGGAAAATTCCATGGCCGCTAATGATCTGGGATATACCCTGACGGTGGAAAATAAGGAATTGCCCTACGCCCAGAAGATTATTGAGCTGGCCGTGAAAAATCATCCCGGCGATGCGGCCTCACGCGATAGCCTTGGTTGGGTGCTTTACAAGCAGGGGCATTATCATCATGCGCTCCAGCAACTGAAACAAGCCGTGGAACTCCCCGGCGGCCAATCGCCGGAGGGCCTGGAGCATCTGGGAGCTGCAATCGACAAGCTCGGACATAGCGCCCGTGCCATTGGAATATGGACATTAGCGCTTAAGCAATACACAGGATTCCCGAAATTATCGCCGCACCAGAAAAAAATAAAATTACGCATTGAACAGCGCATAAAAAAGGCCAAGCTTTTCCAGGAAATGCAAAAGGCCGGCGGCAAGATGATGTAAGAAAACGTCCCACAGTGATTCCATTATTTACGCCACCGAATCAGAATGCCCCCGTAGCTCAATGCGGAAGCGTTGAGTTATTCGCGAAATGCGTTTCCATGAAACGACGCCCCTCCCCCGTCACCATTGCTACAATGCGTGCCGGATCGGAGTGCGTTTTTTTCGCCGCCCCATGCCGCATCCAACCGCGACGCTGCCGCGTCGGGCTAACAACGTTTTCCGCGAGGGCACGAACCCCCGAAAATCACGCCCCGTAGCTCAACGCGGCAGCGTTGAGTTTTTCGTGAAATGCCTTTCCATGAAACGACGCCCCTCCCCCGTCACGATTGCTACCATGCGTGCCGGATTGACGTGCGTTTTTCCCGCCGCCCCATCCCGCATCCAACCGCGACGCTGCCGCGTCGGGCTAATAGTTTCCCTTACGCTTCATGGGTTATTCCACCGTGACACTCTTGGCGAGGTTTCTGGGTTTATCCACGTTGCAGCCGCGGGCCATGGCGGCGTGATAGGCCAGCAGTTGCAATGGCAACACGGTCAGCAGCGGTTGGAGCGGTTCAATGGTGTCCGGGACGGTAAATACGTGATCGGCGACTTTGGTGATGTGGTCGTCGCCTTCACTGGCCACAGCGATGATTTTTCCACCGCGGGCTTTTACTTCCTGGATATTACCCAGGAGTTTTTCATACTGACTGCCGCGCGTGGCGATAAACACTGCCGGCATTCCGGGATTAATCAGGGCGATCGGGCCATGTTTCATTTCCGCAGCGGGCAAACCTTCCGCATGGATATAGCTGATTTCCTTGAGTTTTAACGCCCCTTCCAGCGCTACAGGGTAATTAAAACCGCGCCCCAAAAACAGCCAGTTTTCCCGCTGAACATATTGCGTGGTTACCTGCCGAATCAGTTCACTTTGTTCCAATATGTGCCGCATCTGTTCAGGAATTCGATCCAGAGCCGTTAGAAATTCCTGCAGCACGGTTTGCGACATGTATTTACGCCGGGCAATGCTTAACGCCAGAAGGACTTCCACGACAATTTGTCCGCAGAACGCTTTGGTGCTGGCCACGCCAACCTCCGGCCCAACGTGCAGATACACGCCGGCATCGGTTTCCCGTGCTATCGTGCTGCCCACCACATTGACCACACCGAGGCTTAATGCGCCGCGGTCCTTGGCTTCCCGTAACGCGGCCAGCGTATCGGCGGTTTCACCGGATTGACTGATGGCAATGACAATGGTGCCATCTTCGACTATCGGATTGCGATAACGGAATTCACTGGCATATTCCACTTCTGTGGGAATTTTGGCTAGCTCTTCAAACAAAAATTCCCCCACCAGACCGGCATGCCACGCCGTGCCGCACGCGGTGATAATAATACGCCGCGCGCGGACAATATCTCGGCTGTATTGGGCAATGCCACCTAGAACCACCCGCCCCTCGTGGCGATCCACGCGCCCGCGCAGACAATTGGCGATGGCTTCCGGCTGCTCAAAAATTTCCTTGAGCATGAAGTGCTCATAACCGCCAAGCTCAATTTGCTCCAGCGAAAACTCCACAGCTGTGACATCTTTGGTGACCGGAACGTCATCAATGGTCATGGTGCGGAACCCTTTGGGGGTGATGACCGCCATTTCATTATCATTGAGGTAAATCACCTGCGTGGTGTGTTCCACCACCGCGGCCGCATCCGAAGCGACAATATATTCATCCTTACCCACGCCGATAATCAACGGCGACCCGCGCCGTGCAACCACCAGCACATCGGGTTCGGATGCGGCCATCACCGCCAAGCCGTAGGTGCCGCGAATTTCATGCAAGGCCAATTGCACCGCCTTGGCCAGATCACCGTCATAAAAATGTCCGATCAGCCCAGCTAAAGATTCCGTATCCGTATCGCTGACAAACGTGTGGCCCTTGGCTGTAAGAAACTGCCGAATTGCGGAATAATTTTCGATAATGCCGTTATGAACAATCGCGATACGCTTTTGGTCATCCAAATGCGGATGGGCGTTAATTTCCGTCGGTGCTCCATGCGTAGCCCAGCGCGTATGCGCCATGCCCACGTGGCTGGGGGGCATGGATTTTTCATCATCCAGAATGGATTCTAATACGCTGATGCGCCCGGCGGCTTTGCGTATGAAAAGGCCGTTTTTTCCGCCAATACAGACGCCCGAGGAATCATAACCGCGATATTCCAGCCGTTTAAGCCCCTCAATCAACACAGGCCCAACGTCTTTATTTCCCACATACGCCACAATTCCGCACATACGCCATTACCTCGGCCGAACAACAAAACTACTTAGGTTATCGGAGCAACCCTTACCTTTACTATAGCAATCTTTCTATCGAACCATCCGCCGCAGCGGCTACTACCCGACCATCGCGGTGGCTTCAATTTCAATTTCTGCGGCATCATCAATGAGTTTGGAGACTTCTACCATGACGGTCGCGGGGCGGATTTCGCCAAATATTTCACCATGCACCAGGGCCACCTGCTCCCAGTTTTTAATATTCGTCAAATACATCCGCGTCATGACCACATCGGCCATGGAAGCTCCCAGAGCCTCCAGTGCCGACTGAATAATCGCCAGAGATCGTCGCGTCTGTTCGGCGACATGCGGTGAGAAGGTTTTGTCCGCCTCAATGCCGACGCATCCGCTGATAAAAATCGTGTTTCCCTTTTTTACCGCCCGGCTATATCCAATTTTCGGCTCCCATGGGCTGCCGGAACTTACCGCAAGTTTGCCGGAACGCGGCGCAACGGTAAACGGATTCTTAGACTGGGTCTGGGTCATTATTTTTTCCTTCCATCATCAGGGTGTTAACAAAATACAGCCGAAACAGCCTTATCCCACAAATTCTACCGGCGTGCAGGCAGGAATTAATTGGGCTTTGGCACCGGCATCGAGAATCGCATTAACCGCCTTGCGGCCTTCGGGTCCAAAATCCAAAGTCCAGTGATTTACATACATACCCACAAATTCATCCGCCAGTTTTTCATTCATATCCCGTGCGTATTGCAGGGCGTGGCGCACGGCTTCGGGCCGATGGGCCAGCGAGAATTCGATGCTGCGCTTCAATATGCCGGTGACTTCCTGCATGGCCGCTTCGCCCATATCCCGGCGAATGACATTGACCCCCAGCGGCAGCGGCAGGCCGGTTTGTTCTTTCCACCATTTACCCAAATCCACGCAGCAGACCAGCCCGTTATTCTGATACGTCAACTGCCCTTCATGAATAATCAACCCCGCATCCGCATGGCCGGCCTGCACGTATTCCAGAATTTCATCAAAGGGCTTAACCACCGTATGCACGCCCTTGCCCAACAGCAACTGCATGGTCAAAAATGCGGTGGTCAATGTGCCGGGAATGGCGATACGTTTGGTTTTTAATTCATCCACGGTGTAGGGCTTTTTGGACACCAGCATGGGGCCATAATTTTCCCCCATGGAACAGCCGCTGGCCATCAGGGCATATTTATCTTTTACGTACGGATACGCATGGAGGCTTATCGCCGTAATTTCCAATTCCCCTTTCATGGCACGGACGTTGAGCGTTTGAATATCCTGAAGAATATGCTCAAATTCATAATTGCCGGAATCCATTTGTCCGGTCGCCAGGCCATAAAACATAAAGGCATCATCGGGATCCGGTGAATGCCCCAACCGCAGTTTTTTCTTTTCCGCCATCGTTAACCTTTCCAGTTCAAGGCGCAATATCAGCATGGAATTCTAGCGTGAAACCCAAAAATTGTCCGCGCACGACGGGGATCCACAGATTACACAGATTCCTCTTCTGGTAGTTGGCGACAAAGAAATACCCCGCTCCGTCGTCAATCTGTGTTAATCTGTATTAATCTGTGGATCGCAACCGTCCCTTCGCAGTTTAAACCCGGCGGTTAACATTATGCCCGATGCCGGATGCTGATTCAGGCCCCGACTTGGCGGGAAATGTGCTATAATTTCTCTGCTTTTGGAGACGGATTTGTCCGCGAATGGTAAAAAAGTTGTGGTCGCGATGTCGGGCGGGGTGGATAGCTCGGTCGCGGCGGCGCTGTTGAAAGAACAGGGATATGACTGCCTGGGTGTATTTATGCGTCTGGGCAATGATCCTGCGCAGCAGGCCGGTGATGAACTGGTGGCCTGTTCGCCCGAAAAAGCCGCCAAGCCGCATCATCAGGGCTGCTGCTCCACCAATGATGCCGCCGACGCCCGTTACGTTGCCGGGCTGCTGGGCATTGAGTTTTATGCCTTGAATTTCCAGCATGATTTTGGCGGAATTATTGATTATTTTGTGCGGGAATACAATCAGGGGCGAACGCCTAATCCGTGTGTGCGCTGCAATGAATATTTGAAGTTCGGCAAACTCTCACGCTATGCCCGCGCTGTGGGTGCGGATTTTGTCGCCACCGGTCATTATGCCCGCATGGGCCGGGATGCCGACGGCACGGTGCAAATTTTGCGCGCTGCGGATCATGCGAAAGATCAAAGCTATGTGCTTTTTGGTGTGCCGCCGGATGAATTGCCACGCATGATGCTGCCGATTGGAGAATTTCCAAAAAGCGAAGTCCGAGCCATGGCTCAGCGTTTCGGCTTACCGGTGCATGACAAGCCGGACTCGCAGGAAATCTGCTTTGTGCCGGACAACCAATATTTTAATTTAGTCAAAAAACGCTCGCCGGAAACGGTCAAGCCCGGTCCCATTGTGGATCATGACGGCAAAACCGTCGGCACGCATGATGGCCACCAGCGCTTTACGCTGGGCCAGCGCCGCCGGGTGGGCGTGGCGTTGGGATACCCGGTGTATGTTACCAATATTGATGCCGCCAGCAACACCGTGCAAATTGGCCCGCCTGAGGACCTGTTGCACCGCCAGCTTATAGCCAGAGAAGTTAATTGGCTCTGTGCTCGGCCCACCGAACCCATCAAGTGTCTGGCGAAAATCCGGTACAACACTCCCCCCGCCCCCGCAGTAGCCCATCTCACTGGCCCGGATGAACTGACCGTCACGTTTGATGAGCCGGTCGCCGCCATCACTCCCGGGCAGGCTGCCGTTTGCTACGACGGCGAGATATTACTGGGCGGCGGCTGGATTGAGCAGGTTCAGTAACTGCAGTACATTCTGTATATTCAGTATTGATCAGTAAATGCAGGCACCGGCGGGGTTAACCCGCCGAACAAATTTGCAGCGAAGCGCTTCAAAAACTTCTAACTTCCAACTCCTAACTCCTAACTCCTCAACAAGCCCCGTCACTGCGTTTTCGGATGCATCACGCGATATACCAGTCCGGCCAGAACCGCGCCGACAATGGGTGCCAGCCAGAATAGCCAGAGTTGGCCGATATACGCGCCGCCGGCGATCAGAGCCGGACCGGTGCTGCGGGCTGGATTGACGGAGGTGTTGTCCACCGGAATCATAATAAGATGAATCAGCGTCAGCGTCAGGCCGATGGCCACGCCGGCAAATGCCGACTGCCCGCTGGGGCTGGTAACCCCCAGAATGACCGTAAGGAAAAAGAAGGTGCAGACAATTTCACCCACCATACACGCCAGCAAACTGTAGTGGCCGGGGCTTAGCGCACCGTACCCATTGGAGGCAAAGCCGCCGGTAACAAAAACCGGTCGTCCGCTGGCCACCACATAAAGCACCCCGGCCGCCGCCATGGCTGCGACAAGCTGCGTAATAATATAAGGCAAAATATCTTTAGCACTAAAGCGTCCACTGGCCCAAACGCCCAAGGTCACCGCGGGATTAAAATGACCGCCGGAAATATAACCCACGGCGTAAATCATAGTCAGTACAGTCAGGCCGAAGGCCAGGGCCACGCCGGCAAATCCGATTCCCAAGTGGGGAAACGCCGCCGAAATCAGGGCACTGCCGCAGCCGCCAAACACCAGCAGAAACGTTCCCAGAAATTCCGCACCCATTCGTCGCAGCATGCCCATAACCCTTGTACATACGTTTATAAAATCGGAGCATCTCTCGCTAAGGGCTCCATGATCGGCGGAGATAATACCGTGGGAACGTTAATTTTGCGATAACACGCATGCCATGGCGGACGAAAAGCCTCGCCCCGGCGTTATTGACACGCACCAACAATCCGTAATTCGTGATACAGCGCGCCACGAATCGGAAAGGCCTGATAAAACAGGTATTTAGCAAGCGAAGCGCTTCAAAAACTTCTAACTTCTAACTCCTAACTTCTAACTTCTAACTTTGGGATATCGGGCGTAGATCAACGCATGGCGGCCATTTCGGTCAGGACGGATAAGAGTTCGTCCGGCTCCACGGGCTTACCAAGATGGCGGTCAAACCCGGCGGCCAATGCCTGGCGTTGATCTTCTTCGCTGACAAATGCCGTCAGCGCCAACGCGGGCATCCGCGGGCTTTTGTTTGCCGATTCCATGGTCCGCACCAGTCGGATCAGGCTATAACCATCCTCGCCGGGCATACCGATATCACTGACCAACAGGTCGATTTCAGAATTTCGATAGGATTCAATGGCTGCGGCCGCCGATTCAACCGCTGTCACTTTTACTCCCGCCCGGCGTAGTACGGTCGTTAACGCATGTCGGGTTTCACGTTCGTCTTCCACCAGAAGCAGGCGAATGTCGGCGAGGGTTGCCGCAGGCTTAGCGGCTGGGGATGAGGACTGGGCTTTTGATAGCGCTTTCAGGCGTGGCAACGGCAACGTCACGGTGAAAGTCGCTCCCCGGTCCGGTCCATCGCTTTTGGCAGTGATGGTTCCCCCGTGTTGTTCCACGAGTTTTTTGCATATCGCTAATCCCAAACCCAGCCCCCCGTGGCTGCGGATGGTGGTCGGATCGGCCTGGCGGAAGAGTTCAAACACGTGCGGCAGGAAATCGGGCTTGATCCCTTTGCCCGTATCCGAGACGCCAAGTTCCACTTCATCCTTGCGCCGCAATAGCATCACCCTGACTGTTCCGCCAGTTGGCGTGGACTTAATGGCGTTGGTCAGAAGATTCCAGAGCACCTGCCTAATGCGATCCGGATCAACCTGCACGGTACCCACTTTTGCATCCACGTCCACGATGACGCTTATACCTTTGGATTGCGCCCCCAGCGACACGGATTCTACCGCGCTATTCACCACGCCAGCCAATTCGGTGGGCTTCATTTCCAAACGCAGTTGACCCGACGTGATACGCGACGTATCCAGCAGATCCTCAATAAGTTGCGTTTGCGCATCAGCGCAATTTCTGATGGCGGCCAGACCCTCCTCCAGCAACTTGAGATCTGACTGGCTATCAAGCAGTTTCGCCCACAGTAAAATTGCTGACAGCGGCGTGCGCAGCTCATGGCTGAGGATGGCCAGGAATTCATCCTTGGTCCGGTTGGCCAATTCCGCCGCCTCCAGTGCGGCTTGTTCCGCCTGCTCCGCCTGCTTACGAATGGACTCATCGCGCAGCACCTTGACGAACCCGCGGACCGAGCCGTCGGGATTGCGCAGGGCCGTCACGATGCCGCTGCCCCAGAATTTCCCCTCCCCCTGCCGGACGTGCCAACGCTCATCCTGGGCATGACCCGTGGCAGCCGCCTGGGCAAGTTCTTTCGCCGAGGCACCGGCGGCCTGGTCTTCGGGCGTAAAAATGATCGCCGCGTTTTGCCCGACCGCCTCACTTTCAGTAAAGCCCAGCAACCGTTCGGCTCCAGCGTTCCACGCGGTAATGCAGCCGGACTGGTCCAGCAACAGCATCGCGAAGTCGCGTGCGCCTTCGACCACCAGACGCAAGCGTTCCTCGCTTTCCCGCAGGGCCGTCTCGGCTTGGCGGCGCTCGGTTACGTCGATGCAGGCACCGGCCATATACGGTGTTTCGCGTTTCGCAAAAACCTCGCCCTGATCCTGCAGCCAGCGGATCGTCCCGTCCGGCCACACGATGCGGAATTCGCTATTAAGCGCGTGGCCGTCCCGGGCCGAGGCATTAAACGCCGCCCGAACCATCGCCACGTCGTCGGGGTGAATGTGACCGAAAAGCTTCTCGAGCGGCAGAATCGTTTTGATCGGTTCCAAGCCGAGCATGCGGTTGAGATTTTCGTCCCGTGTGTGCCGGTCACTGCCAACCTCCCACACCCAGGTGCCCATTCGCGCGGCAAACAACGCCAGCCGCAGTCGATCCTCGCTTTCCCGCATGGCCATCTCGGCCAGCCGGCGCTCGGTAATGTCCACGGCCATGCCCACCATGAATCGCCGGCCGTCGCGCAATATGCCCGGGGCGCTAGCGCTGAAGCTCCAGTGACGATCAGTACCGCTGCGGGGGCGAATCGCGAACTCGACATTGAGCGACTTGACGACGCCCTTGAAAAGTTCGTGCATATGGGCGCGAACCTCGTCGGCGCCGGAGCCATACGCCCGCGAGAGCCACGCATCCGCGGTCGGCACATCGGAAAGTTCATGGCCGGTCAGCTCGGTCCACGTCCGGCTGAGCTGAAGCACCTGTCCGTCCTCGGCCTGCATGATGACGGGAATCGGTGCCTCCTCCAGGGCGCGGCGGAACTGCTCCTCACTGGCCCGCACGCCATCCTCGGCGCGGCGGCGCTGGGTAATGTCCACGAACGTGATCACCACACCCTCGATCCGATTGTCAGCCGTTCGGTAGGGTGTGATCCGCCGCAGATACCAGCGCCCGCCCTCGGCTGGCACCTCCCGCTCGGCCGGCACCAGTCGGGCCAGCACCGCCTCGGCATCGGTCATCAGGGCCGGATCGTCAAATTTGCGGGCCATGTCGTTAAGCGGGCGGCC
Organism: Planctomycetota bacterium; assembly: GCA_021805985.1. Lineage (GTDB taxonomy): Bacteria > Planctomycetota > Phycisphaerae > WQYP01 > WQYP01 > JAMDCX01. Next base: position 18,149 of record JAJZDN010000064.1, read on the forward strand.
CACGTCCGAACTGATCAGGTCCAGCAATTCCCGTGTGGGTGGAGTAAAGCGGCGAATGCGAAAACGCGTGTCCAGAAACAGCACGGCGATGTCGGTGCTGGTCAGCAGGCTGGAGAGATCATTGCTGGCCGCCAGGTATTCTTCTATCTTGGCGCGCAGCTGCGCGTTGACGGTGGAAAGCTCCTCGTTAAGCGATTGCATTTCCTCTCTGCTGGTTTCCAGTTCTTCGTTGCTGCTTTGCAATTCCTCGTTAATGCTGACGACTTCCTCATGGGAAGCCTTGAGTTCCTCATTGCTGGATTGAAGTTCCTCGATGGTGCTTTGCAGTTCGTCGCGCATGCGGCGCACTTCACCGGCCATGCTGGCATCGGAATCGCCGGATGCGGACGATTCCTGGGCGGCAGCAGGGTCACTGCGCAGCTCGAAGCTGACAACGAAATACGCGCCGGTGCTCTTGTCGATAACCGGCGAAACGGTGATATTCACGCGGGAATGGCGGCCCGGCTCGGCTTCGATCCAGCCGTCTTGTGTCGTTACTACAGCGTTCTGGGCGGCGGCGCGATGCAGCGCCATGCGGACGGCACCGCGCACGCCTTCGCGCGCCAGCGTGATTACATCGCGCGTCGGTTCGCCGGTGGGTTGCCCAAGGAATGCCTGGGCGTCCCCGTGGTAGTAAAGGATGTGATAATCGCGGTCAACCAGCACCGCCGCGGGCATGTGATGCTCCAGCAGCGTATGCTGGGTCAGTTGCGCAAAGCTGGGCCGGAATCCCGGGCGACGTTCGACCGCCATGGTCGATTCGCCGGCCGCGTGTCCGCCCCCGTTATCGCCATTTTCATCGCGCAAATGTGCCGTACGAAGCGCCCGGGGCAGCGGGAAATCGACCATTCCATGTCGCGTTGGCCCGACGCGACGAAAGATGCGGTTTTTTTTATCCAGCGGCTCGAATAATTCCTCGGTACCTCCCAGCGTTTCACTGGTTCCCAGAAACAGTGTGCCCCCTTCGCGTAGCCCGAAATGCAGCAGGGCCAGCACGCGATGCTGCACGTCAGGCTCAAGGTAAATCAGCAGGTTGCGGCAGGTGGCGATATCCAGGCGTGAGAACGGCGGGTCCTGCAACAGGTTCTGCGGCGCAAAGACCACACACTCGCGAAGATCCTGCCGCACGCGATACGCCGCATCTTCCTTTTCAAAAAATCGGCTTAGCCGCTCAGGCGTGACATCCGTCTCAATACCGCCCGGATAGACGCCGGTGCGCGCGCTGGTCAGGGTTCGGTCGGCCATGTCAGTGGCAAATATCTTGATATCCAGATGTTTGCCGGTGCGCTCTGATTCCTCGATCAGCAGCATCGCCAGTGAATACGCTTCCTCGCCGCTGGAGCACGCCGTTACCCAACAGCGGATTTCCGAATCATTTTCGCGTGCGGCCACCAGCGGGACAATCACCCGTTCCTGCAAGGCTTCCCATGCTTCGGAATCGCGGAAGAAGCCCGTCACATGAATCAACAGATCATCCGCCAGCGCGGTTACTTCATTGGGGGCCTGCCGCAGCATTCTGGCGTATTCACCCAGCCGGGTGATCCGCGCCAAACCCATCCGCCGCTGGATGCGCCGCAGGACTGTGGGCTTTTTGTAGCCGCTGAAATCATGTTTCACTCGCGTCCGCAACACCGCCATGATTTCCCGAAGCTGCTGCTTCTCACGTTGCAGAGTAAGCTCTGCGCTGGCTTCACGTTCACCGGTCGCATACGGATGATGGGCGTATTGCAAAATGACGTCCGGCATTTCCGGCAGAGGACTGATAAAATCGGCATACCCCGCGTCTATCAGGTGCCGGGGCATACTGGGGAACTGCGCTGTCTCCGGGTCCTGTGCGATGCACAAGCCGCCCGCGGCTTTGATCGCCTGTGCTCCCGCGGCTCCGTTGGAACCCATGCCGCTCATGATAATTGCAATCGCCCGCTCGCGCTGCTCCCGGGCCAGGCTCCGGAAGAAATCATCGACCGGTCGATTCGCTGCACGCGGGCCATCCAAACGCGGCCCCCAATGCAGGTGACCCTCTTGAATTGTTAACACGTGCGCCGGGGCGATGACGTAGACATGGTTAGGCTCCACGGCCATTCCATCGGCCGCTTCCACCACGCGCATTTTTGTGCGTCTGGACAAGACCTCCGCCACAAGGCTGTGATGGTCCGGCGGCAGATGCAGGATGAACACGAATGCCATCCCGCTGTCGGAAGGCATGGCTTCGAGGAATTCCCCGAACGCTTCCAACCCACCGGCGCTGGCACCTACCCCAATGACCGCAAACGGCAGCCGCGGCGGCTGCTCCGCGTCCACCGGCTGCGCCTCCCGATCCGGCTGGCTCAACGGCTGCGGATCTGAATCCGGCTGCGCTGCCGCCGTTTCCGTTTTCGTATTGTCCCGATTGGCATTTCCCATAAACAAAGCCTTTCGGGTAAGAGTATAGCACGCCGGGGTAAAATCTCACGCCGGTTTTGCCTCCCGGTTTTGCTTCCTAGCTTTGTGCCTCCTGGTGTTGTGCCTCTCGGCTCGCTTCATTGATCGGGGCAGAGGTGGGTTGATTATCGACTTCGATGCGGTTGAACCTTCCCAGCAGAGCTTTGCGCACATGCTGTAAAACGCCGATGGCTAATTGCGGGCCATCCACGTGATCTTGATCACCATAAGCCTGGGAAAATTTGCAGGCTTTGTCCAATGCCTCATCCAGCACGTCTTTGACACGGTGGCGATCCTGGGCATCACGTACCTGGGCGTCGCGCCAACGGCCAGCGGTGCGGCGGGGCAGGCGCTGGGCGGGGGCGGAATCTAAAACGGTGCCGTCACTGCGGGACAGAGAGACGCCATCATGGGTCATGTAGCGCGCTTGAATTTTCCGGGCGGATCGCATCATCTCCCGATGCAGCATCAGGCCGAAATAAGCGCAGGCGGCATGGCGCTGGGAATTGTATTTGTGCAGGCGGGTCATCACAAACATCACGCACTGGGAAACGGTATCCTCCCGGTCCTGAACATTTTGGAAATGGATTTTTTTGGCTTTGCATACCGCCAGGTCATACATGGCCACATAAATCCGGTCCCGGTTGGCGGGAATGTCCCGTAACAGGTGATTTAATTCAAGGCGCGGTGCGGGTGTGTCGGTCATAACACTATCTCCAAAAAAAGAAACTAAAAAATTCAGATTGCACATTACGGAAGCGGAACTACGGCCAGCGGGCTGGCCGGCTAATCACTTTGAAATTCCGATAATTTATTCATTATTCATTATTCATTATTCATTGAACCGCCCCCGGTGACCCTCACCGGCTCCCAGTAGTTGCTGGGCGCGGGGGTTGTCGCGCAGGTGGGCGATGGCTCCGCGGTAGATTTGGCCCACGCGGCCGTGATGCAGTCCCATGAGTTGCCCGATTTGGCGGCAGGTTTGGTCTTCCAGAATCACGCGGCGCAAAATAAATATTTCACGGGCGGATAAGCCCCGGGTCAGCATGGTAAACATGTCCTCAAATTCCACACTTGGAGTTTCAGAAACACTCTCGCGTTTCGCAGGAGAGCTTTCGGTCCTTACATCCACCCGATCACCCACGCGGCTGGGCCGGGATTGCCGCGTCCATTTTCGCCGGGCGTCCAACACCGCGCCGATAATTCGCCAGCGAACAAAACCGGCCAGTGTGACGGCACGCCGGGGATCGTAGCTTTGCAGGGCATCATGCAGCCCCACAAACGCTTCCTGTTCCAAATCAGCGCGATCGGCCAGTTGAGATATTTGACAGTGCCGGATGGTGGCGCGAATCAGCGGCATAAACGCTTGCGTAATATTACCCAGCGCCCGCCGACGCGTTTGCATATTTTGGGCGTTTCTCCAGGCCTGATACATGGCCTCGAGTTCATTGGATGTCGTGTGCTGCGGGGAGGCGGTACCCCGTGGCGTGCGGAAATGCACCAGAGAATGGCGCGGCAACTTTTCCATAATCGCCGGCAATTGGCCGCGCTGCTGAATCCAACCCAGCATGGTTGATCCCAGATTCTGCCAGGGTACAGGCAACAATGCCACAGCCTGGGCTGGCATGGGGAAACTACGGACCGTTAAACTGGTGTTGTGCATGCGTGATTCCATTTATTTATCCCCTGAGTATACCAAACAATTACCTAACATACAGGCTATACATCGAAACGGGAAGAGCGACTTGGCGCATGAAAATATTTCGCTATCCAATGCTTTGAATTTCGTCATTTTCCGCGGGGGTGGTATAAAATCCGCATGATGGATGGCGCGTTACCACAGGATCTCAATACCGAACATGCCCTGCGGATTCCCATGGATTTTTTCACCTTCGGGCCGCGGCTGCGACCGGCCGCCGACTTTCGCTTTGAATTCGACCCGCAGCAAACCAATGGCTTAACCTATTATGTTCCCCAGGGCCAGTGGAATATGCCGCTGAAAATTCTGCGGTCTTCCAACCGGCCCAAGCCCGTGCTGCTGCTGCTGCATGGTTTGGGATTGCACCCGGCGTCATTCCGTGGCATTTGCAGGTATCTCTTGCCGGTGTGTGATGTCATCGTGGCGGATTACAGTGCCTTTACATCCGGAGAATCTTGGCCGGAGAGCGGGATAAGCCTGCCAGTGCTGGCCCATGCGATCATGCGCATTGCCGACACGCTGGGCCTGGAAAACATTGATATCGGCGGTTCAAGTCTGGGCGGTGGGTTAAGCCTGATGGCGGCGGTGGATTTTCCTCAGCGTATCGCGCGCATCGTGTTATTTAATCCCGCGATTTTTCCGCAAACGCTGCCCTCCTTTTATCGTCTGGTGCGGGTGCCAATGTTAGGGCCGCTGGTGATGCGGTTGATCGCTCCGGACGCTTTGGTGTCAGGTGTTGCGAAACTGGGTTATGTGGACCCTGCAAACGTGGATCCGGAATTGCTGGCTATTTATCAACAGAATATGCGACCGGCAGCCAATCGGCGGCGGCTGTTGGATTTAATTCGTCATTTGCCCGCACGCGATGCCGAGGTTCGCCGTTATCTGGACCACGCGGGCAAACTTCCGCAGAAAGTACTGGTGATATGGGGAGAACAGGACAAACTGTTAGCCGCCGGCACGGGCGACCGCCTCCGCCAAAGCCTGCCGCAACTGGAGTTCCACAGCTTCCCGGATTTATCCCATTTACCGCATGAGGAATCGCCCGGCCGGATTGGGCCGATTGTCGCGAGATTTATCGCTTGCCGGAGGAGTTAGAAGTTAGGAGCTAGAAGTTAGAAGGCTTCGGAGGCGCTTTTGTTTTGGTTGGCGGTGTTGCGCGGGCCGGTTCCGGCGGTTGCGGGCATTGAGCATATGGCATCCAGCATTTAGCATTGAACTGGTGACACGCTATGGAACCTGAAAGACGTTGATTCACAAGATGTTTTCTGGTTTGTAAAGCCCGATTTTCTATTTTTTTGCTTCATAGTGTTACTCCATAAGAAGCTGACGTTTTTAAGTCGCTGTCGCGGTGGCCTTCGTGGCCGGGGCGGGGGCCA
>JAJZDN010000177.1 GCA_021805985.1 Planctomycetota bacterium
AAATTCCGCCAATTCCCGGGCAAGCTCCTGATCGTCTGGATTGGCCCGTACCTTTTCCAACAGCGCCCGGTGTTGCCGCCGGAGTTGTTTAATCCGTATGTCCCCTATGGTCACTTTATAACGATAAATTTTGGTCTGGGCGTATGCTTTTTCCAATACCTCAACGGCCGTCTTTTCACTTTCTTCCGATTCGCCGTCAACCAGGGCTTTGACGTATTTGGCCAGCAACTGCGGGTCCGAGGGATCCTTCTCCCAGGCTTCCTGACTTTCCCGGATGACTTTGAGTTTGTAGTCTTCCGTTTTAGTTAAATTTTCCTTTTGCAACAGGTCTTTGGTCATTTCCTGGTCGCGCAGAGATTCTTTGAAATCCGGCACCGATTCGTATTTGCCCTTTTTCAGGGTTTCCCGCGTGCCCAACTCTTTGACACGGGCCGTCAACTCCGGATCAGCCGGTGATAACTCCAGCGCCGCATGGACCGATTCCCCGGCTTTGGCAAATTCCCCTAAGCTTTCATACAGGTCAGCCAGTTCAAGATACAGTTTCGCGTCAGCTTTTTTTTGGGTTCGATTGGCCTGCATGACAAATGGCCCGAACCAGAGCACCATGTCTTTGTAGCCGGCCGCCGCAGCTTGACGCAGCATTACCATCATCTGATTGATATTGCCCGGGTCCTTTGCTAATGCGTACTCGGCATTGAGCATTAATTCTTTCGGCGACTTTCCTTTGAAGTAGCTTTTACTGCCCAGCAAGCCGCCCAGGCCACCGCCCGACTTCCCGCCTTTAATTTTTCGTCTTAGCGCGATATCCCGCAAGGCTTCATGCTCGGCCATATTGGTCGGTTCACGCAATAATCCCTGTATGAACATGTCTATGGCGTAATCATAATTTCCCGTGTCCGCTACCGTATGAGCGCGCGTAAAATAAGCCTGTCCTTTGCCCGGACCTTCTATAATATTATTTTCAGGACTTTCCGTTTCAGCCATCGATTACCATCTCTTTAATAAGCAACCACAAAAAACCATGCAATTTTATGCGGTTCCCGTCCAACTTTCCAGCGCCTCACGATCACAACGCACGGCAGCACCGGATGGCCAGGCCCACGACCACGATTTTCCAATCCCTGACCGTACCAGATGTACCTTTTCTGTCAAGCGCAATAGCTTCATCGCGGGAATTGAGCGGGGCAATAAATCCGGGCAGGCCCCCGCAGTGCAAGTTTCCCAGACCCACCATTCTCTTAGCGCCGGCATTTATGCCGTCGATTTCGCCGTTCGAACGGAAAAATTGCCACGCCTCAGCAATTTATTGGAGAAATAGTCCGGATGTCCCCATCCGACATATTGTCTGGTTTGCCTGACCAATCATCTGGAGAACCATAATTTGACCATGAAATACACCCTTCCTCGGCGACAGAAGGCTGCGACGCGGCATTTCGCGTGTCCCACGTCGACTATTTCAGTGATTTATTCCACCGCCAAGGGGCTGCGATAGTTCTCATTGCGGGCCGGCAGGGATGGACGGCAAGCCGAGCGCCGCTGCGCTTTGAGCCGCGTGGTATACCGCCACGTGCGAAAGGCGAAAATAAGGGCAAATATCAGCGGCTGAGCCGAGAGAATCCACAACAATGTCATCATCATTATGACTCCGTTACGCGCGCAATATCCACAGGGCCGAACCCACATAGTCCGGTATTAGCCGCGTGGTATTTGCGTTTTTGCTGTCCAAGCCCCTCACAAATAAATTATCGGACAACTCGGCGGCTAAGCTTGAATAATCATGATAAAATCGGACGCAGGTGCGTAGCGCGCAACGCCTTCATAGCTCTAAGCAGCGTGTCGATTTGCGCATCGGAATGCGTTGCCATTAAGCTGATTCGCAGGCGGGCCGTGTTGGGAGCCACGGTGGGCGGGCGAATCGCGGGAATATAAATGCCTTTCTCGCGCAAGGCCGCTGCCGCCTCCAGCGCGTGTTGAGCGGACCCCAGCAGCACTGGAATAATCGGGGATTCCGAGGGGCCTGTTTGATACCCCATGGCCGTTAATTCCGTTCGCACATACTGTGCCAGGGAAAGCACACGTTGCCGCCGCTCTGGCTCACGGCGACTGATATTTAATGCGCACCGGGCCGCCGCCGTGCACGCCGCCGGCAACGCCGTGGTGTAAATGAATTGCCGGGATCGGTTGATCAACGTATCAATGACCTGCCGCGGTCCGGTGACAAACCCACCTACCGACCCCAGCGCCTTGGATAGTGTCCCCACACTTACCGCCACCGCCGATTCGACATTTTGCAGGGCCGCCAGTCCGCGTCCGTCCGGTCCTAAAACACCCGTGGCGTGGGCCTCATCAGTAACCAGCAGTGCACCATGTGCTTGCGCCAGGCGGCTTAACTGTTCCAAATCCGCCACGTCGCCATCCATGGAAAAAACGGTATCCGTCACAATCCATGCCCGGCTGATTTCATGGGGTACTTTTTCATCCCTGTTGAGTCGGGAAGCTGATGCGGCCGCCTCTGTCGGCTCGGTTGCTGACTGGCCTTGCGCGCGGGATAGGCGCTTGAGTAATTCGGCCAGGCGAGAGTAATTCCTGTGGTGATAGGTTCGGTGCTTACAGCGCGACGCATCGGCAGCATCCAGCAGACTGGCATGATTGAGCTTGTCCGAGAAAATCAGATCGTGCGGGGATGTGAAACAGGTCAGCACCGCCATATTCGCCGCATATCCGGATGAAAAAACCAAAGCCGCTTCCGCCTGTTTGAATTCCGCCAGGTCGACTTCCAGTTCATGGTGTGATTGCATGGAACCAGCCACCAGCCGCGATGCTCCGGAACCAAAGCCCCAGCGATCCACCGCCGCCCGGGCGGCGTCCAGCACCTCCGGATCAGCGGCCAGGCCCAGGTAATTATTGGTGCAGAATTGCAGATACCGTTTGGACCCAATGACCAGTTCGGCACCCTGCTCACCGCTAACTTCCGACAAGCCGCGAAACAAATGATCGCGCTTTCGCTTATCGAGATCTTCCGCCAGTGCGTTGAGCCATCGCTGGATTGCGGGCATAGTTGGTGCGGCTCTGTGATCCATGAAAATAGTAATCCGATGTAATTATCCGTTGTGTAAATCAGGTTCATCGCATGATCCGCGGGCGGTATTCACCCTGGCGCCGCCAACGCGCAGGTAACCAAATCAGCTCCCATGCCAATCCACTGCGGCGTGACGCTTCAGCGGACGGCTCGGCCGACAACGGATGGTTTAATGCCGCCGGAAGTCCCGCGACTTTCCAACCGCTTTTTCAGTGTGCTGCTAACCTTGAAGCGAAGCCGCAATCGCCGCGGTACCGTGAAAGACTCCAGTGTTTTGGGATTTTGGGCTTTATGTTCGGCACGTTGTCGCACCTCAAAAACACCGAAGTCACGAAACTCCAGGCGGTTGCCCCGAATCAGAGAATCGCTGATCTCATCAAGGAAAGCCTGAACAATTTGTTTAGTCATGGCTCGATTGACTTTATTGGCATCAGCAATGCGATCCACAATTTCTTTTTTTGTGACGGTAGCCATGGCGTCATGCTCTCCATGGAGGTGTCTGATAATGCGTCCCGATTCAGTTCCCGCAGCCACGAGCCGGACGGAATTTCCACAGGGCTGAATTATCCAAGTACCGCTTAAGCGCGTCAAGGCAGGGTTATATTTTATCGGGATATTTTACCAGTTCACGCTGGGGGGCTTGCCGATCAGTTGTGCGACGCGCTGGCTGATAATTTGGGATCGCTGGGTTTCCCGACGTTTGAGTTGGGCCTTCAGTTCGTTAATTTTTTTGACCAGTTCATTGAGTTCGTGGAGGCGGATTTTTTGTCGCAGATCAAACTGTGCGGTAACA
>JAJZDN010000178.1 GCA_021805985.1 Planctomycetota bacterium
TTAAGGTTGATTATCACCCGATCGGTTCCGGCGGCGGCATCAATGGTCTGATCAACAAAACCATCAACTTCTGCGGATCAGATGCCGCGATGACCAATTCCCAGATCAGCTCCGCCGGCGGCCACGTTCTGCACATGCCGGAAGTCGCCGGACCGGAAGTCATGAGCTACAACCTGCCCATGATCCACAAGCCGCTGGTCATGAATGGCAAGCTCATCGCTGATATTTACTTAGGCAAAGTAACACATTGGAACGCACCGGAAATTCAGGCTTTAAATCCGGGTGTCAGCCTGCCGAATCTGCGCATCTTGGTAGCGCACCGCTCCGACGGTTCGGGCACGACCTACATTTTCACCGGTTATTTATGCAAAGTCAGCCCCCAGTGGAAGACGCAGGTTGGCCAATCAACTTCCGTGCAGTGGCCGGTGGGCCGCGGCGGCAAGGGCAACCCCGGCGTGGCAGCTCTGATTGACAAAACCGTTGGCGGTTTAGGCTATCTGGAATATGCCTACGCCATCATCGGGCACTTCCCCACCGCTACCCTGATCAACAAAGACGGCTTTAAAATCCGTCCGTCCATCCCGGCGGTTATTGCCGCCCAGAAGGCAGTCGTCGCCAATCTCCCGGCGGACTTCCGTCTTCCGATTATCAACCCGACTGGTCGTACCGCGTATCCGATTTCGGGTTTCACGTATCTGATTATTGATCGCGACCTGGGCTACATGAGCAAAGCCAAAGCCAAGGCCACGGTGGAATTTATCCACTGGGTACTCACCAAAGGCCAAAAATACGCCAAGAGCATGCAGTACATCAAACTCGGCCGCGTAATGCGTAAGAAAGTGCTCGCTGAATTGTCCAACGTAACCTGGAAAGGCCAGCCGTTAAACTAAGCGTCGAGATCATCCACGCAAAATCCTGGCAGTCCCCACAAGAGCATATCGCGTGGGGACTGCCTTTTGCATAGGATAAGCGCAAGCGAAATAGCACCCGCAGGGAAAGACTTTTGAGAATATAGCGTATGACCGCATCAACCGATCCGACATTACCGCCCAATCCCTTCATGGATGTTCAGCAAAACGCGTTCCGCCGCGGGGTAGACAAAGCCACCAAAGCCGCTGCCTTAGGCGGGGTATTGCTGACCATCACCATTTTAATTATTGTTTTTGTGGTGCTCATCCATGGCTCTTGGATGGCCCTCCGGCAGATCGGCTGGCACTTTTTTACCACGCAGGCCTGGAATCCCGTGCCCGGGCGTGATCAGTACGGCGTGCTGTCTTTCCTTTACGGTACCGGCATTACCACATTTCTGGCACTCTTAATTGGTGTACCGTTAAGCATAGGAACCGCGATATTTATTACCCGCATCGCACCGCGCTGGCTGGCCGGTCCCGTCTCTTTTTTAGTGGAATTGCTGGCGGCTATTCCAAGCATCGCCTACGGCTTGTGGGGTTGTTTTGTCATGTCCCCCTGGCTGCAGAATTACCTCGAACCAGTTCTCTACGATACATTAAAACATATAAAAATTATTCCAGTGGGAAAATATCCCAGTGGCCGCATTGAGTTTTTCCCCGCCAACCTCGTGCATGGCGGCCCGTCGGGCAGCGATTTTCTGGCTGGCGGATTGATTCTGACCATTATGATTCTGCCCATTATTACCGCGATTACCCGTGATGTCTTACAGCAGTTTCCACAGGAAATTGAACACGGCGCTTATGGCCTGGGTGCCACATGGTGGCAAACCACGCGCTTGGCCCTGGCGTACTGCCGGGCGGGAATTTTTGGCGCTGTGATGCTGGGCATGGCCCGGGCTATTGGAGAAACCATGGCCGTTATCATGGTCATCGGCAATACCGACCATATCAGCGCCAGTCTATTTGCCGGCGGCCAAACCATGTCCGGAGTGCTGGCCAATGAATTTATGGAAGCCGATCATCCCATTTACTTAAGCGCCATGTTTTACGTGGCCCTCGTGCTGATGTTAAGTTCGCTGGTAACCAATGTCATTGCCCGTGCTCTGTTATCACGCATCGACCGGGAACGTCAAACGGCCTGATTGCCGCCTCCTGAAAGGATACGCACAATGAATGCTGATGCTATAAAACCCGAGCCAAACCCCTTTGCCGGCCGCAGTCCGGGCCGACGCTGGATCAGTCGTGGCGTCATGGTGCTTTGCACGCTCTGTACGGCCATCGCATTAGCGGTATTGTTTGTGGTGCTGGCCTATATGGGCATACGCGGTATTGAATATATGACGCCGGCGTTTTTTACGAATTTGCCGCTGCAATCGCCCGAAGGTATGCGGAACTGCATCATTGGTACCATTATTCTCGTGGGCTTGGCCAGTGTTTTAGGTGTGCCGATAGGCATGTTGTGTGGCATTTACATGGCGGAATATGCCGGCAAAGGTTGGTTCACCTACGCGGCCCAACTGGTCATGGATTTGCTGGCCGGCACGCCCACTATTCTGCTGGGTGTCATTGCCTGGCAGTTGGTGGTTGTCCCGCTGCATCAGCAGTCCGGGTGGTCGGGGGCTCTTGCCCTGGCATTTATTATGGTGCCCATTGTCGCGCGGGCCAGTGAGGAAATGCTCCGGCTAGTCCCGCACCCGCATCGGGAAGCCTCGGCAGGCTTAGGTGCCTCCAAAGCCCAGACACTTTTTAGGGTCATTCTCCCCGCCGCAAAAGCCGGAATTACCACAGGAATCATGCTGGGAATCGCCCGTGTCGCCGGCGAAACAGCACCCCTGTTATTTACCGCGTTGGGCAATGATCAGGCAGTGTATAACCCCAGTCAGCCCTATCCATCATTGACATTAAAGATATGGCAATACTCACAATCCGCCGAACCCGCCTGGCGTCATCAGGCCTGGACCGCCGTACTGGTGCTGGTAACCATGGTACTCCTGTTTACCGCCGCCGTGCGCTTCACCGTCCGCGGCAAAAAAGTCAACGTGATCTGACGTAGTCACGGCAACCGCCGAATCGTGCAATTAAAATTGGCGGCCGCCGTCAGGCTTGTGAAATGAATCTGGGCCATGGAATAGGCCGGCACGCGTAGCGTATTCCAGCCCGAAGTTGCTTCCACCTGCGCGCCCTGGGCATTAAGAAAGCTGTACTGAAATTCCAAATACAATTCATCAGCCGTGACATTACGCACCGGTATGACCACATCCAGTTGCCCGTCCCCCACCCGACTGACAATCGGCTCGTTCACCAGTATTTTGCTCTGCAAATTGTAGCTTGTCAGGTGCACCTGCGGAAATGGATTAAGCGTATTTTGACCAGGAATCACCGGCCCCTGACACCCGGTTATGCCCAGCAAACACGTCAGGCAAAATACCGCCAATACGCCAACAAATAATACGCTCGTGCTACCTTTGGATAACATCACAACTGCTCCTTAATATCGGCTCGCCCTTACTGCCGTGCCGGTTCAATCGGGGTTTCGTTGACCGTTTTTACCTGGGTTTGTGTCGTTTGCGTCTGCACGCGTGTGGTGGTTTTAATGCGCGTCGTACGCAGCACCATCGGCCCGGTAATCTGCAAATCCACAGTGTTATTCTGCAAATCCACCGCTTTAAGCCCTCTGGATACGCCGATTTCCTGTTTCAGGGCGGAATAAAAATCATCCGGTGCCCCATTATATTCAACGGCTAATCGCCCATACGCTGTGGACGTTGAACCCGTCATACCCCGGTCAATGACCAGCCGCACGCCGGGAACTTTCTGCACAAAATGCTTAATGGCCAGCACATCATCAATACTGGCGGCATTATAGAT
>JAJZDN010000179.1 GCA_021805985.1 Planctomycetota bacterium
ACGTTGGAACAGAATCCGGATTGGCCTATGGCGAAGATAATGGCCGGCTCTGGCAGTTTATTCGTGGGCGAAATTACGTCCTCAAAGTCCAGGGATTGTGGCATGTTCCCGCCCGCTGGAACCCCCTATCTGCCACAGTTAAACAGAATTTGCTGTTAACGGATTACATCACTTCATTGGCCGTGGATGCCGATGGAAACATCTGGATCGGCCACCGTACGCGCGGCTTAGAGATCTTAAATCAGCATAATATTCGGATCTTCCCCGTCGCGGATTCATCCGGTAATTTAACAGCGCATGATTTTATCGCTTCGATGGCCCCCCTGCCCAGCGGCGGAATGCTGGTGGGGAGCTATGAATCCGGATTGTTTGCAGTTAAAACGCATCTTCCGGCCGGTGCGGTAGCTGCATTTAAGCCGTCACCAAAGCTAAGGCTTGCACCTCCGTTGCCTGCCGGTGCCCGTGCTCCCACGGCCGCTATGCTTAAAACCCTGATTGCTTCGGTAAAAGCGGGCCAAGGACGTGCGGTCGCAGCCGCGAGCCTTGGTTCGGACTGGCGTACAGAGGGCGACTGGCTGGGGCATTATGGTGTAGCCTATGCCATACTTTGCGATGGCGGCCCGAACTCTCAAACCGGCCAGGATGTGTTTATTGGGGGCTTGGGCGACGCCCGCATTGACCAGCAGGCGTCGCCGCACATGCTGCAATCCGGGGATATGCGCTACTATGTTGCGTGGGACCATTCCACATTACGCCGCACGCTCTATGACCCGGATATGGGCCAGCGGGTCGAAGGCGAATGGAATGATGATGGACAGGACTATTCCCGATTCTTTCAAGGCCCCGACATGTGGCTGGCGGTGACCATTCCCAAGGGCCTGTACCGCCTGTCCTTTTATTTCCATAATAAAGACGGCGAACATGGATTTAATATGGTGCGGGATTTTGCCGTCCAAGTATTTCCGCGGGGCCTGCCGCCGGCCATTGCGTGGCAAACAGGCAAGCCCCTGGCGCAAAACCGAGTTAAACAGTTTTGGGGCGGCATGTACACCACCTTTTTATTAAAAGGCCCCGGCGTTTATCCGGTGCGGCTGGCGCGCAATGGTAGCCTTAATATGGCGGTTCAAGGAATGTTTCTTGATCCGGTTGCCGGGCCGAAAAGTGATAATGGCTACGCCCATCTTGATGGCCTGACTTTGAGCGATTACAGACCGCCTTCCGTGAAACCTGACTCCGCGGTCTCGGCCAGCGCAGCGTATCATCTCTGGCAATTACTCGACCAGCGCCAGTCTTACAGCGAAAAAGATATCGCCATGCAATGGCCGGACCGCATCATGGCCTACCGCTACGCCCAAGCCCACCATTTTCCCCAAACGCTGCTGACGCGCTGGCGATGGAAATTATGCGTGTGGCTGCCGACCGATCGCCGAGCATTCGATGCGATCATGCAGCCAACGCCACCAACGGCAGCGGTAAATCAGCAGAGGCCCCCCTGACAGATGCCCGGACGGGCACCCCGCATCGCCGGTACAAACCGTGCGCTTCATATAAGGATAAAACCTCGCCATGACACAGCAAATAACCAAATGCCCACATAAACGAGAAAAAGCCCCATTAAATCATCTGATGCTGATTATATTGGTTTTTACCATCCTCGTATTGCCACCCCATCCTGCACATGCTTCATTTTTTCCGCCACGCGGTAATGCCGGCAAATTTATCAACTTTGACGGCCGCGGTTTTATCATTAACGGCAAACGGGTTTTTCTGGCTTCCGGTTCCCTGCATTATGAGCGTGTGCCGCGGGCGTTATGGAAAAATCGGCTGTTGAAAATGAAACGTGATGGTTTTAATTGTGTACAAACGTACATTTTTTGGAGTTATCAGGAGCCGCGGAAGGGGCAGTTCAAGTTCCATGGCCGGAGAAATCTGGCGGCCTTTCTGCATCTGGTTAAAAAAATGGGCTTCTATGCGATATTGCGTGTCGGGCCGTACAGTAACGGTGAATGGAACAGCGGCGGCCTGCCGATCTGGCTGAAATTTATCCCCGGCTTAAACATCCGCCAGGGTGATGCGCCATTCCTGCAGGCCGTGGGCGGGTATTTTGACAAACTATTGCCCATCGTTGCCGCCAATCAGATTAGCCATGGCGGCCCGGTGATTATGGTGCAGTTGGAAAATGAAGATAGCGCCGGCTGGGGCGCGGTGCTACCTACCCCTTATTACCAGTATCTTTATCACAAAGCCATTTCCCTGGGCATCACTGTGCCCATGTTTTTCAGCGGCCAGCACCACGGAGCCAGCCCCGCGGGCGTCGGACCATGGCCTTCGCAGAACCGCAGCAGCCCCTGGTACACCACGGAAATGTGGTGCGGATGGTATACCGATTATCGCCATCGCGCTCCGGGACGGCATGTATTGACTTATCAAGCGCCATGGCACGTTATTGGCTACGGCGGGAACGGGTACGACGTGTATTTGGCCGTGGGCGGCACGACTCCATCGCATTTTTATGACAATATTAATAAAGCCAGCTATGATTTTGCCGCCCCCATCGGCCAGGCCGGTGATTTGCGCCCGTTGTATTACCACTATAAATTCACCAACGATTTCGCCCGTTCATTTCAGGAAATTCTGGAAACCAGCATCAATGTCGGCGTGCATATTTCAGGCCTGCCTTGGGGCATGCGCACCTTCAGCCGGGTCAGCCCACATGGACGCATCGATTTTTTTCAAAATCTTTCTCCACGCACGGTCACTTGCACCCCTCCCGGCGGATGTCCGATTTCCATTTTGCCGCAACATCTGTTTCCCATGGTCAGCAAGTTTGTAGTAAATCGTTACTTTGTTCTCCAGCATGGCTGTGCGCGGATTCTGCGGATCGTGCATCAGGGAAGCGTCACCAGCCTGATTACCTACGGCCCACCTGATTCACCGATACTTCTGCGATTTAATCAACAGGCTGGAGGCCCGACAACCGCATCACCGGGATTTAAAGAAGCAGGGTTTTTTACCCATCAATATTCTCTCCGTACCAACATCCCCGCGCATGGGGTTAAAATTTATAACTTGACGGTGCGCCAGCGAAGTTTGCGAATCTTTGTGGTGCGCCGCGATTTGGCACGTCGCACCTGGTTTCTGCATGCAGCAGGTAAACGCGTGATTATTTTTGGCCCCCGTTACGCGGGCGCGCTGACACGCCGGAAGAATAATCTGCGTTTGTGGACGACCGAACCTCTTAACGCGTCGATATCTACGGCAAAGTTATACACTGCCTCCAATGCACCGCTGATCTTCACCGCCTCGCCCGATGCGGGCGTGCCTGTGCAGTCAATCGCACCGACGTTGGAGCATTGGCAAATGCGCTTGGCCGATACGCCCGCCCGCGCCGACTTTAACGCCGGGAATTGGCTGGCAGTGACGAATCCTCTGCCTATGGGTGCCGATGATTATCCCGGTTCTTATGAATGGTACCGCACGCAGATTACTGTTCCCGCCGCGGGTGCCTATGCATTGAAAATCAAATTCGTCAAAGACTGGGGCGAAGTATTTGCCAATGGCCGATTGCAAACCGATATTTCCGGTCATATTGCCAATATTAAATTAAAGGCGGGACTTAATACGCTGGCGATTCTGACGGTCTGTGACGGCCGTCGCAAGCACTGGACCTATTCGGGACCTTTTAATGCCATTGCTCAAAAAGGCCTCTGGGGACCCGTGCGGCTGACGCACTTCACCACCAAGTTTGAAACCATCACGC
>JAJZDN010000065.1 GCA_021805985.1 Planctomycetota bacterium
CTGCCAATGCCGCCTGCGGTCAGTCTTTGGCCGATGGGAGCGCGATGGATGACGAACAGCCAACGGGAACTGCCAGCCGGCCGGCCACGGCGCATATATAAGTCAATGGCCGAGGTCAGCCGGGGAGGCAAAGGCATCTCCGTTTGACATCGTTGCTTGGGGCGACGGAAGCGGAGAATCCCCGCAGTTATATCCACCGCTTCCAATTCGATGGCGGCAACGTCAGAGGCGCGCAGTCCTAATTCTGTCAGGCACAACAGAGCCGCCCGATCCCGCATACCGATGGGCGTGGTATCATCCACGGCCCTGATCAGCTTCTCCAAGTCAGTTTGATCAACCACCGTGGGCAGTACGGCGAGCCGCCAGCTTGCAAACGAGGGCACCGCTGCGGCCAAATCCTGGCGAATCAAGCCCTCCATCAGAAGAAATCGGAGAAAAGAACGAATGGAGGAAGCGAGCGCCTGACCACTTGACGGTTTACACCTACCTGCCAGCGTCGAGGTGCATCTGGCGATTTGGGACGGCGACCAGGAGAGAAGTTGTCTGGTGCGCCGGATGCGTAATCGCCGCAACAGTTCACGAGCATAACGAAGCCGATAGTGGATTGTGGCCTCGGAAAGGCCGCAATCCTGACAAAGATGGCCCGCATACCGTGCTATGAGTTGCTCAAGGATGCCGCTTCCATTGCCGGCTTTATCCCGCCCCAACATCTCAAGCAGCCGGTTCAGGGCCGCCCTGACACAGGCGATCTTGCGGCATGCAGGCGTTGTGCGTTGCCGATGGACACGCCGCTTGATGAAGCGATCAACTGTCCGGCGGTCGACAGGCCGGCGTCCCAGCCAATGCCCAAAATGCTCAACCGCAAGAGTGTACTGATGCAGTACGTAGGTGCAATATCTCCGGTCGGCGAGGTACGCCACGTACTGACAAATAATTGGCTCGATCGGATTGGCCCGAATGCGTGCCAGCACTGCCGGATTGCGAAAAACCTGATCCAACATAAACGCCTTCCTTTCTGCCCAAATGGGCAAAGAAAAGCGTCAAGATTATGCGGAGCTGTTCTACATGGCGAGTGCGTGGAAATCAGCGTCCCTCAGTCAGTCCATAATCTCATACCTGCCTCACTCCGCATAATCATGGACTGCGCATAAATGCGATTATGCAGAGCTCCGCATAATCGCATGAACTGGATATTTCAACTGGACAACCGGCGGTATTCGTGACCGGTACTCCCGCATGGCACAAACTTGGCCAGGTAGTGGCCAATGCCGTTACCAGCGCCGAAGCCATTGAACTGGCGCGCTTGAACTGGGAGGTCGAACAATGGGAACTCAAGGCCTTTGACCGGGAACTGGGCAAAGAGGCTTTGGTACGTAACAAGTATGCCAATGTCCGCAAGGATACCGGCACGGTGCTCGGCGTAGTATCCGATCATTACCGTATCTTTCAAAACTGGGAATCGTTCGATTTTGTCGATGCGTTGGTGGCCGACAAATTGGCCATGTTTGAGACTGCCGGCGCACTAAAGGATGGCCGGGTAGTCTGGATGCTGGCCCGTATTCCCACCGAGTATATGGCCGGTACGCAGGATGCGATCCAGCCTTATATTCTGCTTACCAACTCCCATGACGGTTCCAAGGCCTTGCGGCTGTTTCCAACCACCATACGGGTGGTTTGCCAGAATACGCTCAACTTGGCCTTACGTGATGGACTGGGCGAAGGCATCAGTATCCGCCACCGCCCCAGCTTATCCGAACGGGTATCGGAAGCCCGTGAGAAACTCGGTATCATCCATGCCCGGTTTGACCAATTTGATGCCGAATTGCATACCATGCTCGATAAGCAGATGACCGGCGGAGAACTGGAAAGATACTTCAATGCCAGTACACCGCCGACCACGGGCAAACGGGCGGAGATGCGCCGCCGAAAAATATTCCATCAGTTTCAGGATAATTTTACCAATCCCACCAATACCCTGCCGGGTGTTACCGGCACGGCTTGGGCGGCGTACAACGCGGTAAGCCAATACTTTGACCACCAGAGGAACTTTAAGGGCACCAATACCCTTGAGAAGGCCGACCATCAACTGGAATCCATCTGGTTTGGCAGTTCGCATCATGCCAAGCAGGAAGCCTACCAGAGGGCGCTAACGCTGGCGGCAGGTTAATGGCTTGGTTAAGCGGTTTGTGAACATGGCGGGGGTTTGGCTGAACATGCCAGCCCCCGCCGGTTTACACCGCAAAGGTATTGACGATGCTACCAATAAACAGGAGAAACATTATGCGAAACTATTACCGATTACAGACCCGCCCGATCCGGCGTTATCGAATGACCCAGCCGGGCGATTTTCCATTGCTCGAATCCGTTAATGCGGCCATGCGGGAGAACAATGGACTGGCCGCTGAACCGGCAAAGCTGCCGGTCAATCAACCGGATACCCGGGCAATTCTAATGAACACACAGGTTGATGATCCACAGGCGACTTCCCCCGATACGGCGGCTGCAATATCCCGCCAGGGAGACGTCCCGGCGCGCCGGGACCCATCGGATGCCGGGTCAATTGTTGCTGCCGCCATCATCGAAATCCCCGGCCATGGTATGGCCGAGGATGTCGGCGCAATGCCGACAACGCCCGACAACAAGAACCGGATCATACCGGCCAGCAGGCCGGATGGAGCATTATCCGGCCCCGGCGATACGGCCTTGGCGGTAGCCCCATTCCCCGCGCCGATCCCGGCGGAGGATGTTGGCATAAACGCCCCCAAAATTCCATTCCGCCAAAAGGTGGAGGACTGGCTCAAGCAGGAAAAACTTCCCTATATCCGGGTCGATGAAGCCAAGCGAGCCTTGTTTGCCGGCGCTCGGTTGCGGTCTTTTCACTTGGTGGTGTACATGGCCACTACGGGACCCAACTGGCTGGTTTGGGCTGTGCCATTGGCATGGAATATGGGCTTCCGAAATGGCTGGCCAAAGCCGTACCAACACCTTGGCCAAGGTATCTCAGGATGCCACAACCCAGCCCTGAAACTCAAGCGAATCCGGCAACCATGAAGGCACACTACCGCCTGTGCCTCCCCCATCCTTGATGCCGAAAAATTGCCCGCCGGATACGCCCAACTCATGCCCGATATGATTGCCGGATCACGCCGTCAGGCCATCCAACCGTTGCCCCGCCGCCACCCTCGGAGCCAGGCCATATCGACCCCTTTCCATCGGCTGGCATCTACCCAGTACGCCTCGTTTCGGTGTGCCGCCAGCCCCATGGCCATGCCAGCCGAACGCTCCGCCCGCTCCACAGCCGCCCCCATTCTGAATTGCCCTTGCCCCTGCAAGGTACCCCGGATTCAATGCCCTGGCTGGCCCATGTCCGGCCATCGGAACGCTCTCCAATCACCCCCGATTTGACGTTTGGATTCCGTTAGGTATAATTGTCGTTAATAACTTTAGTAATGACAAGCGTAAATGAGTTGGAATAGAAAATGCCCATGAAATACAAATTAAAATTGGAAGGCAGGATAAAGGAGTTGGAACCCAGATTTCTGTATCTGCTTGTTTTAACGCTACTTACGAGGAACCCAGTGCGTTTTCGTGGGTTCTTCTGGGTTCCACTATTTTCAGCCGTCTTGTTTCAATTGGGAGGTGTACAATGAGTCGATCCAATCAACATCCCAAACGAGCCTCCAGAAGCGGTCGTAGCCGTTCCGGCAGGCCTGATCAGAACGGCCAGCCATCACCCATCCGACCCGATCCGTATGATCGGGATCGCCTTGGCCGCACGGGATCCGGCCACGCCCGTGAACCCAGCATCAACAGTCAGTTGGCACGCCGACTCGCCGGCTTTAAGGGTCGAAGTTCCGCCGCATCCAAGGCTCGCAAAGCCGGTCGTGGAACTGGCCAGGGTACGGGCTTTGATCGTTTGCAACGGGTGGTGGTGAAGGTTCATGTGAGCCGCCATCGCCCCGGCAAAGTTCACGGCAGCGTGTTACGGCATGTGTCGTATGTAGGCCGAGAAAGCGCCAGTCTGGATGGCCAGCATGGGGTCTTCTATGACGCCACGCAGGAGGACTTGGATGCCCGGCAGATCGTCCAGACATGGGAGCAGGACCGGCATCATTTCCGCCTGATCGTCTCGGCTGAAAATGCCGGTGACTTGCCGGATACGAATAAGTATATCCGCACCGTCATGGCCCGGGTCGAACGGGACTTGGGAACGCCATTACAGTGGCTGGCGGTCAATCATTACAACACGGATAACCCGCATACCCACATCCTGTGTCGGGGAATCAAACAAGACAATACAGACTTGGTTATCCCCCGGCAATATGTCTCTTACGGCATTCGCCGACGAGCCGAAGAGGTGGCCACCGAAATACTTGGTCCATGCAGCGCTGACGACATCCGGCGGGAGCAGGACAGCCAGATTGAGGCTGAACGGTTCACCGCTTTAGATCGGATGGTTGAACGGCATCTGGAATCTGGCAAAATTGATCTGCATCCCGATAAACGCATCGGCTTTGGTGCCGATGATCGTACACGCATACTGGGGCGATTGCAGTTCCTCCAGACCATGGACCTGGCAAAGAAGGGCAAAGGAACATGGTGGATGTTAGACCCGGAATTTGGGTTCAAGCTCCGTGACTTGGGCCAACGCAACGACATCATCAAAGTCCTTTACGCAACACTGGGCAACCAGGCAGGATATGTTGAGCGGCTGGGAACCAGAGATGCTCTGGCCGAACCGATTCTGAGCGCATTGGTGGCCAAGGGGAGTGTCGATGAGATCAGTGACCGACGGTTTGTGGTGGTTCGGGATTGCACCGGCAGACTCTATTACAGTCAGGTGCCCGAGGATGAGAACTTCCGCCGGGCACAATCTGGTTCTGTGGTCGAATTGGGATCAAAAGCTCATCGGCAGAATGTTCTCGCCCGGGAAATAACAATGGTGGCGCAGAACCATGGTGGCGTTTACACCACGGTGGATCATGGAGCCTTTCTGGCCAAGCAGCGTTCGGAAGTTACACCGGATCAGTCCGCCGCCCGGATTCGGTCGGCAACCGCCAAGTTGGTCTTTGTCGCCGGGCATAACGGTGCAGGTGTGCAGCAAGTGGCGGAAAACCAGTTCCGAATTGATGCCCCGGTCTTTGAGAAATTCACCGCCGCGCGACGTGGCCAGACCGATCTCTGTATTGTCTCGGCGTACAGTCTGGATCAGCAGGTGGATGCACGGGCGTTTACCTGGCTGGATTCCCAATTGACGTCGAGACTCCATCCGAGTCAATCGGGCCAGACGCCCCAATCATCTTGGAACGGCCAGTTTGCCCAGGCGCTCGAACGTCGTCGGCAATGGCTGGTGGGTCAGGGACTGGCCGAATTTACCGGCCCGGATCAGAAGGCCATTACATTCAAAGTCGGGGCCATGGCCCACCTTCGATCGGTGGAATACCGGCAGGTTCTTACGGACATCGCCGGCGAATTCAAACGGCCCGCTGTCCGGCTGCCACGCGAGGTGACGATCACGGGCCGATACGCCGGTTCGCGGGAACTTCATACCGGGCCGCTGGCAATGATCACGACGCCAAAGAAGATTTATGTCACCCACCAAACGCGCCTGTTAAGTTCAATCCGTGTGGGCAATACGGTAACGCTTCGCCTGGATAGATCCGGTAAGCTGGCCTTGGAATCCAATAGTCGGTTGCCTGAACGCACGCTCTTTGATCACGTCCAGAATCTGGAACCGGAGGTTCACCAATGAGTCGCAAATGGATTCTAATATTGTACGCGCTGGCGATGTTGCTGGGCCTCGTGGTCGGCATCCAGTGGGCCGCCTATCGGCTGGGCGATAATCCCAAGCTGGGCTGGGGAATCCGTATTGGACGCTTAATGCTCTATCCGCCCTGGGATGTTTTTGGCTGGTATGAGAAGTACGGTAGGGATCATTCACAGGCCTTCAACCAAGCCGGCCTGATAGCCTTGGGATTAATGCTGCCGACGACGGCGCTGTTAATTGTCTTCCGGCGGCAAGGTCCGCCGGCGGTCGATGTGATAGGCCGCGATCGTTGGGCGGCGCGTGCCCACATCCGGAAGGCCGGCTTACTATCCGGCCACGGTACAGTTGCGGGATTACTGGGTAAGGAACTGCTGACATACAATGGCCCGGAACATCAACTGGTATCCGGTGCCAGCCGGTCCGGCAAAGGCGTGGGCCATGTTGTCCCAACCCTTCTGAATTGGACTGACAGTGTATTGGTCTATGATGTTAAAAATGAACTCTGGAACATTACCGCGGGCTTCCGCACCAAATTCTCCCATACCGTCTTTTTCAATCCCACCCGAACGGATTCGGTACGAATCAATCCGCTATTGGAGATTCGGCCCGGTGACGCCGAGATTCGTGATACCCAAAATGTCGTGGAGATGCTTATTAATCCCACCGGGGCCAAGCAGACACTGGATATATGGGATCAGCAGGCATCACAACTGCTGGTGGCCTTGATTCTCCATGTTCTGTATACCGAACCGCCTGATCGCAAAAACCTCTCCGTGGTTCGGCAGAGATTGCTGGACTTTCAGATCACCTGCCAGGCCATGGCATCGGCGGCCCATCGCCGGAATCCCGGAACCGGTTTGTGGGAACCCCATCCGGAGATTCAACTGGTGGCCCGAGAACTTTTGGCCCAGCCCGATAAATTCCAGGCCAGTGTACGCGGCACCACCGCCAGTTGCCTGACCCTGTATGCCGATCCGATTGTCTGCCGGAACACCAGTACCAGTGATTTTAAGTTAAGCGATCTGGTCTGCGGCACCAGACCCATGAGTCTGTATATCCAGCCACCGCCATCGGATGCGGCCAGATTACGGCCCCTTATTCGTCTATTGATCAATCAGGTCTGCCGAACATTAATGGAACACATAGAGGCGGATGCGGATAACCGGCCCAAGAAGCATCGGCTGCTATTGCTGCTCGATGAATTCCCCACGTTGGGAAAATTAGACTTCTTTTCCCTAAACTTGCGCCAGATGGCGGGTTACGGCATCAAGGCGCACCTGATTGTCCAATCCTTCAACGACATTATTGAGCAGTATGGCCCGCACAATACCATTCTCGATAACTGCCACATTCTGACCACCTTTGCCTCCAGTGATCCGATCACCCAGCAGAAAATCAGCCAGATGACAGGAACCGTGGTGGAATACCGGGCCGGTTACAGCCAACCGGCCAAAATGTTCTCCGGCGGCCATCATGGCGTGAGTTACAGTGAACAGGTAAGACCCTTACTTCAACCGGGTGATGTACGGGAATTCCCAACGGAGCAGGAACTGATATTTGTTACCGGCTGTAAACCGATTAAATGTTCCAAACTGCGTTATTACGCGGATCCACGATTTACAAGCCGTTTACTTCCGCCGCCAGATCAGGCCAGGAGGCTCGATTTAGCGGGCAAGCCATTGATTGCATGGCTCAATGATCCCAGCGTTTCGGCAAGGGCCAATATGGACAGTGTGTATGCTGATGGCAGCGATCAAATGCAAGCCGATGGAACACGATCCATAGTAGTGGATGCGAATTCTCAGGGAGCGTCTACAACTCAGACGGATGGCAACAACACGCAAGCGGAAGAGATTCATTTACAAAGCAATTTACCAAACCATAGCCCAGAGGATGAGTATCAGTTATGAACGATGAAAAGATCAAATTTTCAATCAGCCTGAGCCGACCAGCCTACGATGCCGCCAAGGCCCAAGCCGCCGAACTTGGGAAAGCCTTTACGTGGGTAGTCGCCGACGCGGCGACACAAACCCTGCTGGCGACCTATCGCTCGGATCGCGAGGCAGAAATACTTAAAGCCGTTGAAGGGGTATTTTTCAAACTCCAGAAACTGGAAAAACGTCAGAATCTGGACTTGCTGATACTCAAGGAAATGGTGGGGCTGAGCATCCGGGCTTACTTCAATCACACGCCGGAGGTCCCGGACCATGAGAGATCGGCATCGCTGTTGAGCGGCAAGGCGCGTTTCCACCGGTATCTGGACACTCTGGCCCGTAATCTGCGGCAGAATAAATCAATTCTGGGTGATGTGCCGGAGTTATTGGCTATTCCGATGGCTGTCCAGGACGACTCCAACGGCTCGCCCGCAGCCGAACCGGTAGATTCCAGCGTGAAATCAACACCGCCGCAGATGTTGGATTCATCAACCAATGGCAAGGTGGCCCCAAGTGAAACAGCATCGCCAATGGCAAATGCGGATTGTCGTGGCAAGGAACCGATTGTTTCCCATCACCCCGCAGGTCGCCGCATCAGTGTCGGGTACGACGAACCCGGATTGTTTCAGGACGCCGTGAAACCGGATCAGCCGGAACCACCGGCAGGCCCAAACGGCGTGCCCCGCGACAACATGGCAGAGGGTTCATAGCGGAAGTCTGATGGCATATTGAATTTGCTACGCTTGGAAGCCAACCGGAAATGTTATCCCAGTACTTTAACCCAAAAGGAGAATAAATATGGTCAATATTGTTCAACAGCGTCACAACGAAAGCCTAAATCACGCCTTGGGCCCTGTCATTGCCGGTGCCTTGGCGCGGCCCGACGTGGTGGAGATCATGGCCAATCCCGATGGCGGTTTATGGGTAGATATCATCGGCCAGGGCCGCCAGCGCATGGGCTCTATTGATTCGAGCTCCGCTGAAACGGTGATTCGTTTGCTGGCGGCACATGCCGGGGAAAATGCCAATCCCGAATCCCCCGCCATCGCCGGCGTATTACCAGCAACGGGAGAACGCTTTCAGGGATTATTGCCGCCGCTGGTCGATAGACCCACCTTCACCATTCGCAAACGACCAACGCGCATTTTTACACTCGATGATTATGTGGCATCCGGTGTGCTTGCAGCGGATGGTGCCAAAAGCATACGCCACGCCATTGCCCATCGCCAGAATATTCTGGTCGCTGGCGGCACCGGTTCCGGTAAGACCACACTGGTCAATGCCATATTACATGAACCGGAGTTCCAGATGCAGCGTGTGGTGCTCATTGAAGATACCCGTGAACTGCAATGCTCGGCCCCGGATCGGGTGGAACTGCTAACCAAAAATACCGAACCCACGGTGACCATGAATGATCTGTTGCGTATGACGCTGCGTCTACGGCCCGATCGAATCGTGGTCGGCGAAGTGCGGGGTGGTGAAGCCCTGGCATTGCTCAAAGCCTGGAATACCGGCCATCCCGGCGGCGTAGCCACCATTCACGCCAACAGCGCCGAAGATGCCTTGTATCGGCTGGAAGATTTAATTGGAGAGGTTTCTCAGACGGTGCCGCGGCGATCCATCGCTTCGGCGATTAATCTGGTGGTTTTCATTGAGAGAATTGCTGCTGCACCTGGCCGGGTGGTATCGGAGATATTACAGGTTGCTGATTTCAGCGAGGGTAAGTATATGTTACGCAAACCGATTTTGTAGCAAGACTTATGCGATCCACCGGCGTGATTTGATGTTTGATGTTGTTGAACATCTTAACATCTTATGCTGCGACCATTTATATGGCTTTTTTCTGACAAAGGGGTTATCCTTTTGGCGTGTTGGCGCGCCCACTTAGGGGGCGGTGCAGCCTCTTTGCCGTTCAGAACTGGCCGCGAGAACATTGAGTGAGACGCGAGCTTGCTGTGAAGCTGATGTTGTGAATTCTCGGAAATCAGATTTGGTTCTAACGATCTCTGGGCGGGAACTCGCTGTGCAAGGGCCACAATTGCCAGGTGATTTACGGTGGCAGAACAACAGCACCGTCTTACAGGACTGTTTTGTGTCCAAGGTTCCCAGTCATGGCGAGTCCTGATAGCGCGGACAGCGGCAAAGGTCACGTCGGCTGGCCGTTATCAAGTACGAGAAAGGAAAGCAATCATGATTGAATCCGAGATTCCAATGGAACCGATCACCATGCGAGCAGCGAGACTGGTCGCGCGCATGTTGCCGATGGGACGGGCCACGGTGCTGCGGCGGACAGCGGATATTCTGCGTTGCCCTCGCGAATTTCTGGCGGTCTGTGGCGACTTTAAGGTGCTGGTAGACATTGATGATATTGTATCCTGTACGCTTTATAACTACGGCGTTTTTGAACCTGCAGTAACCGATATTCTGGCCGCTTTAATTAAACCGGGGGATACCGTTTTCGACGTGGGGGCCAATTTCGGGCTGTATACATTGCTGGCGGCTCGACAATGTGGTAGCGAGGGAAAAGTATATGCCTTTGAACCCGATCCTCGGAACATTGCCCGCCTAAGGACCAATGTTCAGGCCAATGATTGGACATGGATAAACATAGTCCCCAAGGGGCTATACCACCATGCCGGAACCCAAGAATTTTTTCTAGCAAATAAAAATGGCAAGAACTTGGGTACATCCTCTTTAATCGGTAATGCAACCGGGCAAAAAGGATTGGAGATTGAACTCACGACGGTGGACGAGTTCACCGCCGCGCAGGGTATAAAACGGATCAATGTTTTAAAAATGGATATTGAGGGCGCAGAACTTGGAGCATTGCGCGGTGCTACTACTTCACTGCAAAAGCAAATTATTGACCGTATTCTACTGGAATTCCATCCGAGTATTCTAGGCGCGGAAAAGTCGGTAGAGATATTCGATCTGCTTAGCAGTTGCGGATACCGGGGTTGGTATCTTCGTGAGTCCGGGGCGCAGCGCTATGCGGACATTGCGGAGGCAATTGACCCCGTCGGGATCCGGCTGGATGTGGATAGAATGAGGCATGAACCGCACGTCTTGTTCTCCGCAAACGACGCTGCGTTTTTGGAATGACCGGTTGCGACCAGCGAGTTCTCCCTACACCTCCTCAGTGGATGATCCAACAGGCCCATACTATTGCGGAAACCGGGGCAAACCTGCCAATCATTATTTTCTAGGAAGGGACCTTCGAGCAATCCAGTGGACAAAAATTACTCAAAAAATCATTTAAGGGCCAGTTTAACGTGGTTTTCCGGCTCTCGACAAACTTTCAAAACCGTTGATTCTAATGAGATGAAAAAACCTACACATAAGCGGTGACTATCGGATGCGTATTGGTTCTCCTGTACGGCAAGCCCCGCCACACATCCCAACACCCTACGGGCACACTCGACCATCTGTCGGGATTCCGTTCGGCTGCGAGACAAGCGATCCGGAAGCCTGACAGACCAGTACACGATTCGGGCTATCAAAGATATTTGTGGATAGTGGCCATAATGATAGAACGGGTACGACCGCCCGGAATCGGGTGGGCACGATTGCCCGTGAAAATCCGTGCGCGTCACCGGATGAAACCAAAATATTTTCCCGTCACTTGTATTCGGTATTTGTTAGGGTATACTGGTATGAGTGATGACATTAAAGTTATTAGTGTTGTCGGGCCGCATCCGTCATCACCGCGGCCCGGCAGCGATGTTGCAGGAGTATCCCCATGCGTATTTCCCGTTGGTTGTCCAATCGTCTTTCCAGCTTGATCGCCTCGGCCGTGTTGCTGGGCTATTCGAGTCTTTCCGAGGCTTCCACCTTCGGCGGCAGCGGCGGAGCGCCGCTGCCGTGGGAGACACCCCTGGCCCGTGTGCTGGCGAGCTTCACCGGCCCGGTGGCCAAGGCGCTGTGCATTCTTTCCATTGTGACGCTGGGCTTTGGCTTTGCCTTCTCGGAAGGCGCGGGAATGAGAAAGATTCTCGGCGTACTGCTGGGCGTGTCGATTGCCGTTACGGCTACCAGCTTCGGTGTGAGCTTCTTTGGCTTTGATGGCGGAGCGGGCTTCTGATGAGCAGTTCTGTCGACAAAATCGAAGGTCTGGAAGTGCCGCTGCACTTATCACTGACTCAGACAGTATTACTGGGCGGTGTGCCACGAGCCTTTGGCATTCTCAACGGCACCACGGCCTTGGTGCTGGGGTTGGGTCTGCACGTCTGGTGGCTGGGATTCCCATTGGGACTGGTATTGCATACCGCCGCCGTCGTGCTGACCCGACTGGACCCGGACTGGTTTGAGATTTTCCGGGCACATATTAAGCAGCCGGTATTTCTGGATACGTAATAAAAAAGTTTTCAGTGTGAAGTGTTCAGTTTTCAGTTCCGGAATTTCTGACTGAAAACTTAACACTATGGATGATTTATGTGGAATTTAAGTGAATATCAAAAACATCCCCGACGCTTAAGTGATTACCTGCCGTGGGCGGCCTTCATCGGACCCGGTGTAATTCTCAATAAGGATGGCAGCTTTCAGCGTACGATCCGCTACCGTGGACCCGACACCGGCAGTGCTACGCCCGGTGAACTCATGGCCATGCGCGCCCGCCTGAACAATGTGCTCAAACGCTTGGGGTCCGGCTGGTGTATCCATGTCGAAGCGGCCCGTAAAAGCGCCCAATCGTACCCCACAAGCTGTTTTCCCAATTCCACCGCCACACTCATTGACCAGGAACGCCGGAAAACGTTTACCGGCGATCACTGCGAATCCAACTATTTTCTGACCTTGACGTTTCTGCCGCCGGAGGATCAGGTGCGCTCCCTGACCAGTGTGCTTATTGAACGCCCCGTAGATAAGGCGGGTATTTCCTACCGGGCCTCGTATGAGACGTTTCTCGGCCAGATCGCCCAGATTGTTAATTTACTTTCCGGCTTTATGCCGGAGGTGACACCGTTGGATGATGACCAGACACTCAGTTACCTCCACGACTGTGTATCCGAGCGTGTTCTGGCGGTTAAAAGGCCATTGCAACCGTTTTACCTCGATGAAATGCTTACCGATTCAACCCTGAGTGGAGGATTAAGCCCCAAACTGGGAAAGCATTTTATCAAGACGGTTTCTATTCGAGCCTACATTGGCCAGACCTTGCCCTGTTTATTGGATGGTTTAAATGAACTGGCCCTGGAATACCGCTGGGTGGCACGTTATCTGCCCATGGACAAGGTGCAGGCGACATCACATCTGGGCAAACTCCGTCGGCAATGGTTTGCCAAACGCAAGGGGATGGTCACACTACTGAAAGAAGCCATCATGAAGCAGGAAAGTCGGCTGGAAGACTCGGATTCACTCAACAAGGCCCAAGATGCCGATGCGGCCTTGCAGGAACTGGGGGGAGATTATGTATCATTCGGCCACTTTACACTGACCGTTACCGTCTGGGATGAAACTGAATCAGCCGCCATCGACAAAGCGCGGGCGGTACAGCAGGTGGTGGACAGCAGCGGCATAGTTTCCCAGATCGAAAGTTTTAACGCCGTACAAGCGTGGCTGGGAAGTCTGCCGGGCCATGGTTATGCCGACGTTCGCAGGCCGCTGATATCGTCATTAAATGTCTGTGATCTCATGCCCGCCAGCAGCATCTGGTCCGGGCCAGCATGGTGCCACCATCTTAATGGTCCGGCCGTGCTGCAAACGCGCACGGCGGGATCGACACCATTTCGGCTTTCCATTTATCAGGGCGATGTGGGCCATACCCTGATTGTCGGTCCCACAGGTGCGGGTAAATCAACGCTGCTGAACTTATTGGCCTGCCAGTTTTTGCGTTATGACAAGGCGCGAGTCTTTATTTTTGACAAGGGCCAGAGTGCACGGGCCATGACGTATGCCATGGGCGGGATGTTTTATCCGATTGGGGCCGAAGGGCTGGCCAATAAACATGCCAACGGGCAAGTTGGCGAGCAAAGCGACAGCCAACGCCGTCAGCCAGTGGGGGAAGACACGAAAGTGGCAGCAAATGCGCATGAGAGAGAGCAAGGTGGGAGAGTTTGTTTTCAGCCGCTGGCCCGAATTGATGAAGATGGAGAATTGGCTTGGGCGCAGGATTGGCTGTTGGACTTGCTGGTTCGGGAAGGTGTTGCCGTTACACCCGGCCTCAAACGGGAATGCTGGTCGGCACTGAATAACTTAAAAATGCTGCCGGCACGGCAACGCACGATGACCACACTGCGGAACCTGGTGCAGGATACTACGATCCGACAGGTACTGGAGAGTTTTACCCTTGCCGGCCCTTATGGCAAGTTGCTGGATGCCGATCAGGAAACACTCTCCGATGGCGATTGGCTGACCTTTGAGACCGAACATTTAATGCACTCGCCGCGTGTACTGCTGCCAGTGTTAACCTATTTATTCCATAAACTCGAAGAGCGCTTCAATCAGGGGCATCCCACACTGCTGATTCTGGATGAAGCCTGGATGTATCTGACCGATTCGACGTTTGCCGCGCGGATACGCGAATGGCTCAAGGTATTGCGTAAGAAGAATGTCGCGGTAATCTTTGCCACGCAGTCACTGGCGGATATAGCCGAGAGTTCCATCGCCCCGGCGATCATTGAAAGCTGTCTGACGAGAATCTTTCTACCCAACGCGTCGGCATTGGAAGATACGTCGCGCCGGGTGTATCAATCCTTTGGCCTCAATATGCGGCAACTCCAGATACTGCAATCTGCAACACCCAAACGGGATTACTACCTGCAATGCCGACAGGGATCGCGGTTGTTTCAACTGGATTTGCAACCCATCGCCAAAGCCTTCTGCGCGGCTGGGTCTCCGGAAGATCAGGCCCGGATCACACGGGTATTGGCCCAACATGGGCCGGATGGTTTTGTCACCGCGTATCTCAATGAATTGAGTATCCACGAGGAATATCTCCAGAGTTTGTCTCCGCAGAACAATACACTGTCGGTGCGGTAAGAAAATTCCATCAACAGATTCCAAAACAGATTCCCAGGCCACGGAACCAGAAAGGAATGGTTATTATGAAAAACCAAAATGTAAAAACCGATCAACCACTCATTGGCCACCGACATAACCGTTGGCGTAAGGCGGCAATTGCCGCAGCGCTGGGGGCATCTCTGATGGTTGCGGCCCCAGCGTTAGCGCTATTTGGCGGGATCGTCTTTGATCCCAGCAACTTTATCGAGCACATTCTAGCTGTGGCCGCATCGGTGCAGCAACTGGCCCGTATGGAAAGTCAGTTGCAGATCCAGGAAAAGATGCTCGCCAATCTGGGCAGTAATGCTTGGCCAAATATGGCCCAGTCCATGCAGGACACATCCATTATTCTGCAAGCCGGGGGGCGTTTTACCGGTGGCAATCCCGATGCCCAGATGGCGAGCAATGAACCCCTGTCGTTTGGCAATGGATCCACCAGCCCAAATAGCATGGCAATGGCAACGTTACGCACCCAATGGGATCAGAACAATCGGGCCAGTGTTATTCAGAACCGGCTTTTGGAAAACCAGATTGTTGCCAATATGCCATCCGATTCACAGCAGATTGGTGGCATCGTTGCCGCTTCCAACAGGGCCCCAGGACTGACGGCGGCCATTGAGGCCCACAATCAGTTGTTGGCTAATTTGAGTGTGCAGGTAGGTCGAATCATCGCCCTGAAAGTGGCCAAGAATCGTCTGCGCACACAGCTTTCCGCCCAACATCAGTCACGCCATGCGTATCACGCCGCCGTGCGGCACTGGGTGATGCACGATTGGAATAATCCAACCCAGAGCCAGCCTATTGCGGACCCGTTTACGGATATGTATGGGAATTGATGTTGGATGGAGCCAACGATGACAACGCATGAATGTTTTGTCATAACGAAATCAACGAAAAACCAAGATGCAGGAGATTTTTGTATGCGATCAGAAAAACCGACAACCCGACAGGAAAAACAAAATCGGAAAAATCTGAAATTTGGAAAATACGCCTTGGCTCGACCGCTCTGGTATGCGGCCATTGCGGTCAGCACCATGATCACGTTGACCGTGCCCACGACCTCATGGGGCTTTGGAATCGTCTTTGATCCGGCGATTTATGCCAAAAACATTCAGCAGGTTCAGCAGGATATTCAGATGCTTCAGATCATGCAGCAGCAACTTCAGCAGGAAGAGATGATGCTGGCGAGCCTCAATATCAACTTGTTTCCGCAATTGAGTTATTCCATGAATCAGTTGCAGGCCATCATTGAGCAACCGGCCTATCTGGCCGCCAATGTTCAGGCGGTCATCAGTGCCGACTATCCACTGGAATATGCCAGTTTGTCCAACACGCAGGTAATGGCGCTCCAGCAGCAATGGCAGAAGAGTCAGAGATCGGCTCTGGTGGAGAATAGGCAGATACAAAACCAGATCGTGGCCCAGATGCCCGCGACTTCCAGTCAGGTGGGCCAGTTGGTCGCGGCCTCCAATTCCGCTCCCGGTGCCACCAGTGCCCTGCAAGCGGGCAATCAGATTGTCGCGACGCTCGCCGGCCAACTTCAGCAGTTGGAGGCTCTGGAAGCCAGTAACCAGAGAACCTCTGTACAAAAGCAGGCCATTGACCAATCACAGAGAGCTTATGCCGTCCAGCAGCGTGCGGCGGTGATGAGTGATTGGAATACACCGGTAACAACGCAACCGATCCCGATGCCGTTTGGTCAACAATAAAAAGATAACGAGGTAAAGCGGTCAACGTTGAGCCGTTACATAAAGGTGTTTATGGATTCCATCAATCTGATTCTGAACCAATACCTGCAAACCATTAACAGCGCCTTTGGCCTGATCCAGGGCCATGTGGTCTGGCTGCTGAATTTTCTAATTATTATGAATATCGTTTTATCAGCCATGCTCTGGGCCTTGTCGGAAGACCAGGTCATGGTCAAATTGGCGCGTAAGATCGTCTACATTGGATTCTTTGTATGGCTGGTGCAGAACTGGCAGAGCCTCACCGATACAGTTGCCCAATCATTTATGTACCTGGGCTTTGAAGCGGGTGGAATAGGTTTTCCCCAAGTGTATCTGCTGAACCCCGGCAATATTGCCTATCGCGGCTTTACCGCCAGTTCCCCGATCATGACGGAAATAGGCAATCTGTGCGGGCCAATCGGCTTTTTTAAGAACTTTCCGCAGATTGCACTGCTGACATTGGCGGTACTGGCCATTCTGGCCGCGTTCTTTATAGTCGCCATACAGGCTGTTGTGACGATTCTATCCTTTAAACTCGGATCATTAGCGGCCTTTGTGCTGATACCCTTTGGGGTGCTTTCCAAGACCGCATTTATTGCCGAACGTCCATTGGGCTGGGTCGTGTCATCCGGTGTAAGACTCATGGTATTAACCTTAGTAGCCGGAATCGGTGATCTGGCCTTTGGTCACCTGCAGCTTAATCCCCAGTCTATCACGATCCGTTCGGCTCTGGATATCGCACTGGGAGCCATTGTGCTGATGGTGTTGGCGATTACCGCGACACGGTTAGCTGGTGATCTGGTCTCCGGCGGACCGAGCCTGGGCGCGGCAAACATGGTTGGAGCAGCCGGCGGTGCCGGTGCGGTGGCCTTTGGCTCCGGCCAGGCGGTATATGGCGGCGGAACCTTTTTAGCCGGCTCTGTGGTTGGGGCGTCTCTGGCATCGGTGCGGGCCGCATCCACCATCACCTCCACTGGAAACGCTGCGGCCAGTGGAAATGGTGCTTTACCAACGGGATCCGCCAAGGCCGGAACTTCGTCGCAGACAACGCCATCGCGATCCGCATCCGGCACATCACCAACATCTTTCGATCATCTTCGGTCTGGTAGTCAAAAAATCAGCAATGGGATCGGCAAGATCGGCGGATCGGGTGGTGGAGGATTCAGTGCGGGCCGCAGCGGACTATCAGAGGAATAACCTAATGGCCGCGAAACGGCCATGATTTGATATGTGAAAAACAGTGGAAGAGTTTTTGCAATACTTTTTATAGATCAGCTTGAATGTATTTATGGAGTTTAAAAATGGGATTTTCAACCACCAGTTATGGCCGGAATAATAAGACTGATTACCAGACACCGTACAGTCAGGCGGCCATAGCCTGCGCTCATCGGATCGGAACCGCCCGCCAGCAGGCGGGTCACTGGCGGCTTGCGGCTCTGGGATGTCTGGGTTTGGCGATTCTTTCCACCAGTGCCTTGGTCTACATGAGCCTGACACGCCAGGTGGCCGCTTACGTTGTACCGATAAACCGGGTGGGAATGCCGGGCCGCATTGAACTGGCCAATGGACTTTATAGACCCGATACGGCCCAGATCGGCTACTTTGTCGGTCAGGTGGTGCGTTTGGTCCGGTCCCGTCCGTTGGATCCGGTGGTACTGCGGAATCAATGGTTGCAGGCCTACCACTTTTTGGCTGGCGACGCGGTGCGGGCCATGAACCAGTATGCGGCCTCACAAAGCCATGTAAATACCGATGCCCGAACCGTTCACCTGGTCAGCATTCTCCAGCGCAGTAAGACCACGTATCAGGTGCGCTGGATCGAAGCCACCTTCCGTCATGGCATTGAAAAGCGTTCGGTGCGTTACACCGGTCTATTTGAGATCAAGCTGATCCCGCCGCAAAACGCCCATGCGGTATTTAACAATCCGCTGGGCGTTTATATCACCAGTTTTACCTGGAGCCGCGACTTTGATGCTCCGGTGCAAACGGTGCGATAATCGGAAAGAGAGACGCCCATGCCCAGCGGGGAAGTCGGCGGCGTGAAGAGAAAACTGTGAACCGACGTTGAAAAATGGAATTCAGATAACCGCTTTTATTTTGGAAAGGATTTTTACATGAACTTCAAAACAAAAGGCTTTAAAAGTTTTGCCGGTTGGGGCCTGATGGCGGCGCTGGGCCTGTTGGCCGGATGCACTTCGCAAAAGCCGGATATTGTCGTGGGGCCGGATACGCGCCTGGTACCCGCCCATCTGGCCCCCAATCCGGCCCCGCCCAAAGTCGTCGAGGTCAAAGTGCCGGTACTTGAGCCGCAACTGCGGCCATTGCCGGTAACGATGGCTCGTAAAATCCAAGCGGGACATTCTGGCAATGTTTTACAGAGTATTGTCAATGCGGTGGCCAGGGCCACACGGGAGCCGACACCCACGGGATTTATTGATGCGGTTCAGTACTACAACTATGCCCCGGGCGTGGTGTATACCGCCATCACCAGTCCGGGCTTTGTCACGACGATTGCACTTGCTCCAGGCGAAAAGCTGGAAAGCTGCGCCGCCGGGGATACAACCCGCTGGATTGTGCAGGAAGTCCATGCCGGTTCCGAGCCGCGGCGTCAGACACTGGTGCTGGTCAAGCCCCGTTTACCGGATTTGAGCACCAACATGGTCATTACCACCAGCAAGAGAATTTATCAGCTTGATCTACAGAGCGTGGCGGTGGGGGTTTATCAGACCATGATCGCATGGCATTATCCGTTTGGTGATCTGATCATGATTCGCCACACGATGCAACGTGAGAACCGCCGCCAGGCGGCTATTTTGGGTGGGAACCTGCATCTATCCAAGATGAATTTCAATTATCTGATTCTCAAGCAGAAGGGAAAAACGCCGCCATGGACGCCTTTGCGTGCTTTTGATGATGGGGAAAAGACCTTTATTGAGTTCCCACCGGAACTTGGCGTTACCGCAGCCCCGCCCCTGTTTGTGTTGGGTCGCAATGGGCGTGCCCAGATCGTTAACTACCGCATCGAAGGCGATTACTACATCGTCGATCAATTGTTCAATGAGGCGGAACTGCGTCTGGGCGAAAGTCCGCAGACCATTGTGCGAATTGTACGAGCCAAGCCCAAATAACATGGAGAAACACAGCAAGGTAATCACGGATCAGAAAGAATTTTTAACATCACAACCCATGTAATGAGAGGAAAAGCGATGGATGAAATAACCAATAAAGACACAAACGAAATCATTGAACCACAAACGGCGGGAGAAAACTTGACGCCGGAACCCAACCTGGGTGACACGGATGAGGGTACTTCTGCATTGCCTTTGGATGCGCAGTCCGCCACAGCGGCACCACCGCAGGCTTCCGAGGTGCATCCGATGGCCGAAGCTCAATCTCCGCAGCAAACTCAACGGCAAACCAATGATCCCGCGAATGGTTCCACCGGAAATTCTCCGGATCAGATGCCAGACCCTTATGATCTGCCGACCGAGAAACAAGATGGCCAGACCGTGCTGCGCATGCACACGCCGCAACCCAGGGTGACGCGATTAAAACCCAGGGCGGTCATGCTGATACTGCTGGTTGCCGCAGGCGCGGTGGGCACGGCCCTGATCATTGGTTTGGGTGGTGCGCCAACAGTTCCGCAGGTACAAAGAAGCAGACAATCTTCCAATATTGCTGTACAGCCGTCGAGCGAAGTGGCCGACAGCAACGCTCTTTTGAGCACGTTGCCGCAGACCTACACCTGGCCGCAAGCGGATAACCATGCCGTCACTACGGTTCCGAGCCATTCAGCAGCGCCAGCCAGGAACTCATCTCGGTCTGCGGTGTCCCAACCCAACCAAATCTCCGCACCAGATCGGCGGCGATTGCGTGAATTAAAATCCTTGCAACGCCAGTGGCGCCAGGCCATGAATGCCCCGGTTGTTTTTGCTGGTATGGCGCAAAATGCGTATAGCAATAGCGGCAATGGAACGCCACCGATAACGAATCCCTCCTTGCTGGGCGCGGGTAGCGGCTTGATCGGCGGCGTCATTCCTCCGGGATTTCAAGGACCGTATGGAAATTCGAGCCAGGGAATTGGCTCCGGCAGCCAAGGCACCGCAATTCAACAGGAGCACCGGGCCTTTATGAAATCATCCGCTGCGGTTCAATCCTATTTGGCCGAACCGTTGACGCCGCCGGCTTCCCCTTATGAAATTCAGGCCGGCACCGTGATCCCCGGCGCGCTGGTCACAGGTATCAATAGCGATCTGCCGGGCCAGATCATCGGCACGGTGACGCAAAACGTCTTTGATTCCGTGTCGGGCAAATATCTGCTCATACCGCAGGGATCGCGGTTATTAGGTCGTTACAGCAGTGTGGTTGGCAATGGGGAAAACCGAGTATTGGTGGCCTGGCAGAGGTTGATACTGCCCAATGGCGATTCGATTGTGCTTGATGCCATGCCGGGTACCAACCAGGAAGGTCAATCGGGTCTTCATGATCAGGTGAATTACCACTTTGCCAAGCTCTCCCAGGCCGCAGCCTTAAGCACCGCCATCGCTTACGGTGGCAATCTGGCCATTAACCCCAACAGTACCTCCACCAATCAGGATGTGGTGGGCAATACGATTGCCCAGGAAGGTTCCCAGATCGGTCAGAAGATTATTGACCGGCAACTCAACGTGCAGCCGACGATTACGATTCGGCCCGGGTGGCCGTTTCGCGTTCTGGTTAATACGGACATGGTGTTAAAGCCGTACCGGCCTTGAGGCCGCTGAAGAATGTTGAAACATTCGGCGGAAGCGAACCTCGCATCAGACAAGAAAGACATTATAAACAACTGCAAAAGGAGAACCAATCATGACCGACATATCCTTACCGGCATTTCATCACACGACGACAACCCAGTGTAATATTAAAGTTGACTACCGTATGGGGCTGGATTTACAACTCTACCGGCAGTACTACAAGCAGGCTTACAACGCGGAGGTTGCCGATGCGGACCTGGTGCGTGAGATGGCCCGGCGATTTATGGATGCGGACCGGGAGTTTCAGGCGTTCAAGAACCGGCAAGTGAATAGTGTCCGGCGAAAAGGGCCAAGAGTTGGCGAAGGCAAATTGTCCAATGAAGTTGGGGCGAGGCTGTGATATTCATGGCGTATTAATTCAGCCAATGGAGAGAGATTAAATTTATGGCAGATCGCAAATAACGAATGTTTGGTACTGCGCTGGAACGGGCGGCTTCAGTAGTCGTATCTCTAAAATGTTCGGCTGTGTCCGACCATTGAAATCGAACCAACAGATACGCAGCCCACTTCAAAATAGTGCCGCCGACATCACGAAGGTCGAAGATCGTACGCAGGTTATGAAGAGCATAACATCACAGTAAAATAGCACAGCCTTGTCCACACCCAAACTTGTGGTGCGGACTATGTTTATATTTCACCGTGATCAGCATGAACATACTAGAGCTAATATTTTGATTGCTGACGGGAACGGGGAAGAATCGTGATTGCAATTATTAGTGAGCGGGCCATGGGATTATAAAGTGGTTCGCATCCGTTACCATGGCATGCCGGATCCCCTTATGTAATGCTACAAAAATACCATCACAATTAGCATTCTGAAATTCTTAGCCGAACCTTCGTTGTACATCTATGATCCACGTCTACCGTTTTGGTACCGTTTTGGCCTGAAAATACCGCCTTACAGCATCGAAAATCATAATGCTTGGCGAAGCCTTGCAAAAGGCATTGTTCGCAGTAAAATAAGGTAATTGCTGGGTTTCATGAGCTTTTCAGCAGCAACAAAGAACTGCTTCCTAAACCGCAGGTCACAGGTTCGATCCCTGTCGGGCGCAATGCTTGATTCATGCGGGTTTTCCGCATCTGGTGCGGGTTTTATTGATGTGCCATCCTTTAATTCATGGTGGCAGGCAACCGCACCGAAAGGCACGCTTTTGCCCCCGGTTTTCCCCCTGTTTTTACCCGCATGGAGCATCGTTGATATGTCGTCGGTTCCGGTTGCCCGCAGGGTCTGCCGCTCCGGCTGCTTTTCAT
>JAJZDN010000066.1 GCA_021805985.1 Planctomycetota bacterium
ATCTAAAGAAACGGCGATGTGGAAGTTGATACGCCGAGCAAGCGATGAAGTTGCCCGAGCCAGCCATTTATATGTGGAGCCTGGCCTCCCTGCCAGCGTTATCCTCGGCACGACGCGCTTTACTACCTGCAACGACAGGGTGTTATTGCTCCATTTATCGGAAAGGAACCACCTGAGCTTTAAGATCGTCAACGGATCAATCTTATTGCTTGACTTGGCGATGAGTAATCCACGCTCCGTTCCGCTTTTGACGGTAACTGACTCGCACACCTTAACTTCAAATGATCCAGCGGTGAGATGTGATGCGCGGCCTGGGCGTATTCGTGTCACCACCCCCGCGACGACGGATTATCTGGATGCGGTTACCTTGGCTGTCTGCAAGGAGCCGGACGTTGGGCT
This sequence comes from Planctomycetota bacterium, assembly GCA_021805985.1. GTDB lineage: Bacteria > Planctomycetota > Phycisphaerae > WQYP01 > WQYP01 > JAMDCX01. The sequence goes on from JAJZDN010000066.1 coordinate 400, forward strand.
CGTCACTGATGGGTTGCTCACTCTGGCGGATTTGCAGGTTGTGGCACCGGGCACTGTAAAACTCACCGGCGTTTGGGCGGAATCCGGCATTGCGGTCGTTGCGGCAAGGGACTTGTTGCTTTTCCGCCGATTGGGTACCGAAGGCTTCGGCAGGTTAATAGGTTACCACGCGGTAAGGGGAGATCTTTCCGGTGGGGGCGGTGCAGTGGAACACTATCCGGTGGTCAGATTTGAGGGTGCGATCAACTGCGCAGTGCTGGAGGAAGTGTTTCGATTGCGGGCATCCGGCTGACCTATGAAAGGGTGACGTCCGTCGACTCGCTGGCTGGATATGGAGATCCCAGACGCTCAGCAAATGCCTGCTTTTCATCGTGGCCGAAGGGACTCGGCATCCTTCAGATGGCGGAGTACGATTCGGTCCCAAAACGACACGGACGACTTGCCGACGGGAAAGCGAGTTCGGGTGCCAGGGTAATCCTGGCAGCGACGTCTTTGGCCCACGTAATCACCCGAGACCAAATGTCACCGGTAAGCAGGTCGGAATATCCGATTAGGCGTCCATTGCTGTGCGCTGGTTGTCTATCGAGTCTGGTTTTCTGGCGAGCATTGCGGTTCCGGCGGCTACCGCGGATTAGGTATGGTTCAGATGGAAACACCCCCCGCCCCGGCTTGGACCAGCCGGCCATTATTCTCATCGGTCAATGAAAACCGCCGACCACGGCCACGCCCGCATCGCGCAGTTCCCGCATGGCGTCACAGGTTAGGATCACAATGCATCCGGGGCACCGGATTGAGCAGGTCAGGCCAAGGAGGCGTTGCCGCAGGGGCGATGGACGGCCCAGCGCCTGCGGACATGGAGGCGAGTTCCCGGCAACCGGGCCGGCCAGAACGGCCGGGCGATTCCCGCTGCTGTGCTCGATGCGCGTCATCACCATGCGGCCCGCCAACTCACTTCTTTTCCCGCAGCTTCGCTCGGCCTCTGTCGCTGATTTCCCACACGCCGCGCGGGGAGTCGCCCTTGAGTAGGCCGTCGCGGACCATGCTGTTTCGCGCCCACTGGGCGGCGTTGCGCCAGCGCGGGTTGTCCGGGCCGCTGGCCAATGGTTCATAGTCCACCGGCTTGAGCGTTGGCTTCATAATCCTCGCGACCTGGCCCAGAACTTCCGCGACTTTGCCGCCGCCGCCCGCCTGGTCCAGCACTTGGAGGATGGGCAGGTAGTAGGCGGACTCCGGGGTTCGCGCACCCTTACGCAGCTTGCCGAGGCTGCGCCGCTGGGCACTGATTTCCTCATCCTCTTCGCCTTCGGCGGCAGCCGCCATATCCTCCCATTCCTTGCGCAGTGCGGCAGCCTTGTCTCGGAAAGCCGTCAACGAACCGGTCCGCACAAGTGCCTCCCGGGCCTTGTCGTAATCCCGGCCTTCGAACGACTTGGCTCCGATACCGTTGATGAAATCAATTTCGGCCTCAATTTCCTCCAACAGCATATCAAAGGCGGCCGATACGTTGGATGGGTTGTTCTCAATCATTGGTTGTCCTCGTCTTCTAGGTCCTGTCCCATTCGGTATTTGATGTCGTAGTTGATGATGTAATCCAGTTCTTCGGCGGTGAAGCCGTAATGCTTAGCTAGAGCGCGGTCAATCCGGTCCATAACCGACTTAGAGTACCGGGGATAATATTCATCGTAGGCTACCCTACCCGTGGTCTTGTAGACGCAATTCTTCCTTCGGGCGTGCTTCTTGAAGTCACGCATCAACTCGTCACACAGCTCACCCAAATCGCCGGAGAGCTGCTCTGGCATTAGGCCAAGACCAAGGGGGAACGCTTCGATCTCGCGCATATTCAGGTGGCGGCAGTCCGAGAGAGCTATAAACCACCAGTAGAACAAGGAGCTATCCAGGGCGGCGCAGACCGCTTGGGCGCGGGTTCGGTCCGCTAGCGTAAGGGATTTCACTTGTGTCGATAACTTCCCGCCACTGCTCTCGTTCCAGAAATACGGCTTGAAGGACATCGCCCGCACCCAGTATTGCGGCGCATTGTGGTAGTACATTTCCGTATCGCCGCGAAGGGAGGATGCCAGCGGGGAATGGCCCTGAATCTTGCGAGCGATTGCGGCACCAGTTTCGGACCCATTTTTGGGGACGGCACCGCTGAATTGCCAGCTGTTAGCTTCGCAGAAGGTGAGATTCTTGAAGAGCGGTCCGCGAGCCTCGCTGAGCCAGCGGTTGTATTTCGTCGTTACGACTTGCGAGGGGCCGGCTCCGGCTGCATTCACGACGATTGCAGCCCGAATGTGCTGTAGCCCATCAAAGAGCCTTCCCGGGCGGTCATCAAAGGTTGAAAACCACGTCGCGCGGCTCTTCGCTGAGTAGAGCGATTGCAAGGGCACCATTCTATCGGTACACACAATCGGCAACTGCACAATCATGCCGTCACGGGAAAGCAGGTGCACGAGCCCGAAGCATCGCTCCAACACGAGCGCGTAAAGGTTCCCACAGTCAAGGGTCTGATAGCCGATCAGCTGGTAAGTGTTGCGGACCTCGCGGTACTCCAGATATGGCGGATTCCCAATGATGACATCGAATCCGCCACCCTGCACGATGCCGTAAAATTCCGCGAACCAGTGGAAGGGTTGGTGGCTTGATCTCCACGCGGCGAAAGCGGCCTCGTATTTTGCCGGGTTGGGTATGGTCTGTGGACTGATTTTATAGTCGCCGGCTAAATAGCGATCTACCCGTGCCGCTAACCGCGTCAGCGATTCCCGCAGCGCAGCCTTGGTTCCCGCGACTACGTTCGGATCGACCCCCTTCTCGATTTGCAACCGTTTGAATTGGGTAAACATCCGGTCAACCCCGATAGCGGTTCGCTCGACATCTTTAATCTCTTCGGCGGAAAATAACAGCTGATTTTCCTGATTCTTGCGCAGATCACCCAACGTCGCGTAGCCAACCAGCGTATTGCCGGCGCGAATATTAAAATCAATATCGGGCAACGGTTCGATCTGCTCGAATTTCTCAACTTGGGCCGCGAGCTTCAGGAAAAGCCGGAGCTTACAAATTTCAACGGCCTCTTCCATGATGTCCACGCCGAAGAGGTTGTTGATGATGATGGATTTGAAAATGAAGTAGCGGTCGCTGGGATGGTTGGCGATCTTTTCCAGGATTTCATTGAAGTCACCGTATTGTTCGGGGTGATGCTTTTTTCCGGCCAAATCCTCAACGAACTTCTCCATGCGTTCCAGACAGTCGCTGTAAAGCGTTTCTAAAATGCGCAGGGCGGCAAACAAAAACGCGCCGGAACCACAGGTGGGGTCAAGCACGGTAAGTTTTTCAAGAGCGTACCAGAACGCCCGAAGCAACTCCGGCCCTTCCGAGTTGATAATGGCATCGCGAGCAAATTGCCAGATATCCAAGTTCAGGGTAATCAGATCGTTGATCTGATGGACATCGCCCTTGCGTAACTTTTCGCGGATTTCCAGGCAGCGGGTGCGGCGGGCCACGTATTCACGCCAGGTTTCGGTAACAAGGCGGATTGGGTCGTTGGCCTCCGCCTGGCCGAGGTTGTAAGACTTATTAAACATGCGAGCATCCGGATCACGCATACCGGCCTGAACAAAATCAGGCAGATCGCCTTCCGGGACCACCTCGCCATCCTTGCGGACCACGCCATGTTTAACGGCGTCATATATGTACCGGTCCGGGTCATCACGAAGCAGCCGCCACAGGGCGCTGTCGGGCCTGAAGGCGATGGCGCATTTTTTCTCTGCGGCGTCAAAAAGAAAGGGGATAATCGTGTTTTTGCTTATGTATTCGGTGATGTCTTCCTTGGTGTAATAGGCACCCATCTGCTTCTGGTTGATGTATTTTTCAAATATGTAGCCGACGACATCGGGGTTAATTTCCTTGTCGTCACGCAGGGGGCGCTCGTCAAGGTTCCACGAATATTGGTCAAAAAAATTGAAGAGCTTCTCAAACGCCTGGTCGGGAATGTCGATATCCGGGTTACGCTCCTCAAGCTGGTGGACCTCAAAGAAACCGCCGTTGAGATAGGGAATCTTTCCCAGTAATTTTTCCAGGGCGGGATCCAGGTGACGCTCGGCGGCGGCCTTGCCCAGGCCGTCATGGAATAGCCGCAGCAGAAAGTATTGATAGAACGATTGAAATTTATTTTGCCCTCGGGCTTCCCGCACCCTGGCCAAGCGATTCTTGAGGTAATCAACGTCCCCGTCTAAAAACCCTTTCTTCTGGATGAAATAAGTGAACATGAGCCGGTTGAGCATTAAAGACGTGTACCATTGCAAATCCGCTTCGACCGCAATGCCCGCAATAAACTTCATGAAACCGGCATGTTCCTCCTTGAACCGGTCATAGAATCGCTTGGTCACTTTATCAACGTCAAAGGCGGATCGAGCGCGAGCGGCCACACCCACGATGTTAATATTATCCTCTTCCTCCATGGTCACAGCGATTTTCTCAAGCCGATGGATCAGTGAATCGCCAGACTGTGTCGTGTCAAAGCGATGTTCACGGCTAGCCATGGGCTTTCCGGGTTCATGGCGCACCCATTGCCAAACTTGCCGGCCAGTAGGTTGGTCGGTGTAAATGATAAAGTGTTCATGGGAGAGCTTGGCGACCCGGCGGTCAAGTTTGAGGCGCGTCGCGCGGTCGGGAATAGTGGGGCAAATGTACGCGACAAAGCCGCGCTTTTCCGCAACGGCGCAAAGCGGGATTGTGTCGCCGTCGACAGGAATCGCTAACTGCACGTGGTGATTATCCCAGCCCAGTTGCTCGCGGAAAAGCGTTTGGAAGTCGAACGCCTTGAGCAGGTGTTTTGTTGTGGATGGGTTAATTTTCATGGATCATATATCCTCGCCGCTTCGCAGGCCCAGGGAACAGATAATATGCGGCTCGCCAGATTCTTCTTCATCCGAGATGCGGCACAATCGGCCGTCTTGCCGGAGTGAGACCACCAGTTCCGCCAACATGGCGTCATCGATGCCGCTCCTAAGCTGGCGATTAAGCGTATCGGTAGCGGGCGGCAACAGCGGATATTTGTAGATGTCGTCAATGGCTTTGAGCAGTTCAGAGGTGGCAAAAAGAGTGCCCTTAACATTTTCGGCGTAAGCCTTAAGGCGTTCATACGTGCGGAAGCGGGCACCGGACGGCCGGCCAAGCTGGCCGCCGACAGATTTTTCAGTTTCCACAATAAGCTTCACGCCCTTGGCAACCAGCTCATGGTGGTTATCCAGGCGCGGCAAGGCTGGAGCCTCGGGGCTGCATTCGGCGCCCTTCAGGATGGCGAATTGGGATTCTGTAACGCTCCCACCGGTTTTGTCCACCCAGGCCAAGGCGTCATTGCCTTCAGCGGCGCGCATGTATAGCAGCGCACCCTCAGGTTGTCCCGCGGTGGCTGTATGTGATCGTGTGGAGTACACCACGTTGGGCATCGCGGGAATGATTTTCCCTAACTCCGGATTCTGTTCGGTAGCATTTTTCCAAATCTGGTATGCGTAGGACGCCAGATCAACCTCGGCGTCGGCATCGCCGTCGAGAATTTCGGCCTTTTCATGGTACAGGTTCAGCAATGGAAAATCGTTCTGGTCGTCGTCAAAAAATGCCTCGTCTGTGCCGACAACTTCCGCGTTGGCCTTAAGGCGTTGCCGGACGCGGCTGCGAAGGCGGATGATGCGCTCCACACCGTCGGCGGGTAGGAATGAATAGCAGAGGATCGTATCGGATTTCTGCCCAATGCGGTCGACCCGCCCGGCTCGTTGGATCAATCGGATGATGGCCCAGGGTAAATCGTAGTTGACAATAATAGCGCAGTCTTGAAGGTTCTGGCCTTCACTTAGCACGTCGGTGGCCAACACGATACGCAGTTCATCAATACACACTTCCTGCACCGGTGCCACCTGCTCCAGCGGGCGATTGCTGATCGGGCTGAAGCGGTGCGCGACGGCCGTAGGGTCCTCAGTGTCGCCGGTAACGCCTGCAGCACTGGCGATATGGTTGGCCGAAAGTTGCGCGGCAAGGTAATCGACGGTGTCGGCGAACTGCGTGAAGACCAGCACTTTTTCCTTGGGATGCTGCTTGGTCAGCAGATCGATCAGGGCCTTTACCTTGGTGTCCCGCGCGGGGTCCCAAGCCCCGACGGTTTGCAGAGTCCGCATCAGGGCTGCGGCGTCGACGGCAAGGTCTTTAGCCAAGGTTTCGTCGAATAGCGCCGGTCGCAGCCATTTGAAGCGGCGCGTGAACTGCGTCGCGTATTTCCCATAAATTTCGGCTGCGCGCTGCCGGAATTCTGCTTCGGTAAGAACGTGATTTATGTGTTGGCTGGAATCGTCGCCATTGCCGACATCGCCGTCAGCCGCATCCCAGAGTTCACTGTCCTGATCATTCATCCCGGTATCCAGCAGCCCCATGTCCTGGGTTCCAGTGGGCAGCGGTAAGCCGCTTTCGATAGCGTGGAGCCAGACAAAGTTGCGGAGGATATGCCGCTGCAGCGATAGCAAAAAAGCGTAGCCGCTGCTTTCCAGCCGCTTAAACAAGTTCGTTCGGCAAATGCCCTTGAGCCGCACGCCGGCCCGGGAAAGGTCCTTCAGTATCCTGCCTTCATCGGGCGTGGGAGGCTGGTGCGGAGAGGCATTCTGATAGTTGCCCAAACCATAGCGCGGTAGCATTAAGTGATTGAGAGTATCGACCACGGGGGCGGCAAACAGGCAGGCGTATTGGTCGTTGGGGTCCTTGTCATCGACGCTGAATTTAATAGTCTTCGGCACGCGTGTCGGGAAATACGAGCGCCCGCCGTCGGCGAGTTCAAGGTACTTGCGCTTCTCACCGGGATCGGTTTTGGCATAATTTTCCTGGATGAAGCTGCGCGTGCGGCGCACCAGGTATAAGCGCATTAAATCCCGCCAATCGTCGGTATATTCGCTTTTCTCAAACGCCGCCAGCGAACGCACGGGGCACTGGTGCCGACGAATGAATTCGGTTTCCCCAAGTTCGCGCAGTAATTTCTCAGGTCGTACGCCGATGTCCTTATGTTCGTCGACGAATAATCGGAGTTGGTTGGATAAGTCCAGGTAGGTCTTATTGTATGGCGTGGCGGTAAGCAGGATGACTTTGCTTTCATTGGCGGCAATGTATTGGGCGATGGCACGATATCGTTTGCCGTCGCGGTTCCGTAAATTATGGCTTTCATCAATCAGGACCAAGCGATGGCGGCGAAGCTTGGCCAGTTCCCGCTGAACGTTACTGATGGAGATAATGGTGGCTCGCAAGTGATACCACTGGCGGTAGTCATTCCACATTGGCACGAGGTTCTTCGGGCAGATGATCAGTGTTTCAATGCCGTGATCGTCTTCAAAGATGCGGGCGAGAGCCGTCGCCATGAGCGTTTTGCCCAAGCCTACTACGTCGCCAATGATCACGCCCTCGCGCTTATTAAGATGATGAGCTGCAATCTTCACAGCCGCTTTTTGGAAGTCAAACAGCTTGCCAAAATCGTTGGGGATGCGGAATTCAACCAGACCGGCCCGCGCCTCCTGCGACAGATGATAGGCCATTTTGATGTAAATTTGGTACGGGGGAATGGGCGTTTCCCTTGCCCAGCTATTATTGATGATTTCAACCAATTCGTTCGATATGTCGATACAGAAGTGGTCGCTCCAGCGTTCTTCAAACCACTTCGCCAATTTATTGCAGGCATCGTGATCCATTACGTCGATGTTCAGCTCGCCCTGTTTCGCAAGGCCCGCAAGCGTGAGGTTGCTGCTGCCGAGGTAGCCGATCTTGGGATTCAGGGGGTCCTTGCGAAACAACAGGTACAATTTGGCGTGCAAGGGGTGGCGCAGGAATAACTTTACGACCAGTTTTTTGGAAATGATTTGTCTTGCCAACCGGCGCAGGCCGGATTCGTCGCCACCGGTGGGAATGCCCATCGCGAGCTGGTCGCGGAATTCCTGGGCCACCCTGCGTTTCAAATTGAGGGCGGTGGCCTGATCGATTTCTCCATTGCCGTTCACCGGGCTAAGCGCCGACTTTAGCTCTTCATGCGGGGGCCGCTGCATTCCGACCAGCAACCGGCAGCAGTGGCCTTCGCCCCCGGACCATTGCTCGACCAATTGATCCAGCTGCCGCCAGCCTCGGAGGTTAAAATAGCCCACGGAAAAGTCGGCCCGTTCGGAGAGTCCGATAGCGTCCCGCAGTGTGGGCAGGAGTTGTAATTCAATGTTGTCGAATATCTGCGGCATCAGGCTACTTCCTTGATTCTCGTGACTCTTTCGTGGGCCTCCGGGCTCAGGCGCTATTTGTACAGCCCCTGTCGCTTGGCATCCTTCGGTTCGAGCAATTTTTTTCTGACGGCCGCCTTGGATAGCGTGGATGTCGAGCGTTTGAGATATTCGGCCGGACCGTCGATGGTCGTCACCCGGTACTGCATCTTCATAGCCATGCTTTTCCTTCCGCGTTCCAATACGCCCAAAGCCGCCCTCCAGCAGCCTTCCAGACAACGGCCCGTCATTCTGCGATTGTTCGCCCTTTGTGTCAATTGCCCGACCGCACGCCGCCGCAAATCCGGCACAAACCTTCAAAACATTTTAAGAATGCCGGAATCTGATGACACCGCATTTTCAGACCTTTGAAAATGTCTCATTGCTTACCGCGTAGACGTTAATCTTTTCCGGAGGCAGGGCGACTTCGATTAGTTTTCTGCGGTAGGTTGTCAATGGAGGCTCCATAGGCGTTCATTCAAGCATTGTGATTGCGCCATAATTGCACCGGCGCAATGGCAGTGTAATCCTGAACATGCATCAGATAGCTGTCCTTGAAGGCCGTCGCGGCGGCAGGATGCAATTCTGCCAACGGTGTTGACAGTTTTACCGGCGACAGTGCGACGCGCTCAAACAAGGCGACACTGAGTTGACGTTTAAGCTGCCGGAATGACCAACGTTCGCGGCTGGCCATGCGCAAATAAAATTCACGTTCCTCCTCGCGTCTGGACCGACTCATAATGGCCAAGTTGTGACTCCATGGCAATTCTCGCAACAGTGTTGCGAGTTTTGGCTGATCCCGATAGGTCTCGAAAAACTGCATCATACGCCACAGGTTGCTGGTCGAAAAGCTGCGGGCTACCGGCTAACATTGCCCGATGCTGAATGGCGGAGCGCCTCTGATTGCGTTGATTTTTGAGGTCTCTCGGTGACCGGGAGGTCAAGGGGCATTTGCGGGGCGGCGTAGATTAGGGCGTGGCAATTTTTCCGGGCAGGGCCGAAATAACGCCAAATCAGGGGCAAATCACGCCGTTTGGTCCCGGCGAGTCGGGATGCTTTTATGGTGCGTTCCACCACCGGCAAAGCCGGCGGCTTTGTGAAGTTTGCCCACACGGCCGTGTGGCCCCGAAATGTTGCCACGCCCGTAGATTATCGTGTTTTGTGCCGGTCGTGACGGCGGCCACCGGGTTGTCACTGCGGTGCTCGGGAGTGCGGTTTTCGCGGGGGCCACCGGGTTGTCACCGCAGTGCTCGGGGATGCGGTTTTTGGGTGTTCTACCGCCGGCGGAGCCGGCGGCTTTGTGGGGGATTCCGAAGTTGGCGGGAGGAGCGGAGGTTTCACCGGCCCCCTGCCGGATGGCCGCAGCGCGCGGTCGCAAGCTGCTGTTGTGCTATTGGTACACGGGGGATTCCAGGGCCTGTTCCAGGCTTAGGGAGGTGAGGCCGCGCGATTTTAGAATTCTCAGAATTTCCGGCAAGGCTTGAACGGTGGATTCCTGTGAGCAATTTCTACGCGCCGGCTCAAGGCCGTCGTGCAGGGTTACGATATCGCCCGGGCGGATTTGCGCTGTGACGATGCGGCAAATGGTGTGCGGCGAGATTCTTAAGGTGTCCCATGCGCGCACACGCCAGGCGATGTAACGCATCGCGCTTTTACGCACGGCTCGCGCTTGGGGCGGTGTTTTAAATCCCATGGGTGCACGAAACAAGGCCGGTGCATGGCCTGTGATTTCTGCCAATACAGTGCTGGTGCGCTGCAACTGATCCTGCCAATACGCTTCGCCATGCCACACACCGTGATGATGATGATCCCAGGTATGGTTGCCAACGGTATGCCCTTCGGCAATCATTCGACGAACCAGTTCAGGATGTTGTTTCGCTTGCGACCCAATGAGAAAAAAGCTGGCGTGGGCATTGTGCTGTTGCAAGATATCAAGCACTCGGTCGGTGAATCCGGGAGTCGGGCCATCGTCAAAGGTAAGGGCGACGGCTTGGTGCCGGTGAATGGTTTTAATGACTGGCGCTACAATGTTACTGCCCGAGTACAGCACGCTGTACCACAGGGCCAGTGCAGCGGCCGCGGATACTCCGGCTGCCCCTGCCGCAAAGGGGTGTTGCATAATCAGGTGGCTTGGAAAATTTGCGGTCATCCCATCTTTCATTACAGGAACGGTATTCAGGGAATTCGGGTATTCAGGCACGCTTCACTGTTGTTATGCAGGCGCAGATGCAGGACAAAGTGTAGTGCAGAATCTGAAATATCTATCGAGTCTTTTCCTTTTGCGGAAGGCGTGTTAAATGTGATAACGTAAACAGGGCCGCTGGGCGTTTGCACGCGCAGGTGTGTCAGCAGCAGCCCCTTGCCATCAGCCATGAAATTCCATTGGAAGCGATTGTCGTTGGCACCCTTGTACACCACAACATCGGCACCCGCTTTGACCGCCGCGTGCCATGGCCCCTCCGGCCGACGAAATGCCAGGAAAACGCCGGTTCCAATGGCTTTTGCCAGTGCCGCATACGCGGGGTGCGGCTGAACAAAATAGTGCGCGCCGGCCCAATTGCGATGCAGAACAAACGCACATTGCCCATCCGTCGATTGCACTGCAAGTGTAAAGCGATACGCGTTGATTAAATCCAGATGCCCGATAACCGCACTGCTTTGAGTGCCGCGAGTTAGCGAACCGGTAAATCGGGTATTACATGGACCAGCGCCGGCGGCTACCCAGGATTTGATTCCCCGCAGTGCCGGCGAGTCGGTTTTAATGGCTGTGGAGGGCGGCGGATTGCGGCACCCCGCCAGTGTCAGCAACAGAATTACTGCTAACGCAGCCATCACGGATGAGGTGTTTTTCATCACATGGCTCCTGAACCATAATAATTCCGCACACCTTCAACAAGTCCTACATTGGGGGAATAGCCGAGAACGGTACGGGCGGCAGTAATGTCGGCTTCGGTGTGATTCTGAAAAAAGCTGTAGGGATTATCAATATATTCCGGTTGCAGATTGGTGTGCATAACGCGGTTTAATTCCGCGATAATGGCATTGAAAGATTCCGATACGCCGCTGCCGACATTAAGTATGTGACACCCTTCAGCGTCCAGCGACTTCACGTTGGCCTGAATGACATCCTCAATCCAGACAAAATCCCGCCGCTGATTACCGTCATGGAAAATCCGGGGGCGTTGGCCGGTTTTCATCTGTTGGGCCAACTGATAGATCATGGAGGCAAATTTACCCTTGTGGCCCTCACCGGGGCCGTATACATTAAAATAACGCAAGCCAACAATTGGCAGATGAGAATCGCCATGCCACTTGGCAGCGAGGCGCTCCATGGCCAGTTTGGAATAGCCGTAAACATTTAATGGCGATGGCTCATCACTTTCCCGCATGGGAGCGGCTCGATTGCCATAGGTCGCAGCGGATGACGCCCAGACCACGCGGGCTTTCCATACCATGGCCCAGGATAAAATAGTTCGGAATCGCTCAAGATTATTCTGCATCATTTTCCATTGATCGGTCACCGTGGTATCGGTGATGGAGGCCTCATGGAAGATCACGTCAAAGCGTCCGGCGGGCGGATTTTCGCAGCGGTCGGTGTAGACTTCGCCTGTGAATTTTACGAGATTCTTAAAATCGCCGGATGAGAAATCATCCAGCACCACAACCTTGTGTCCATGTGCCACCAAATATTTAGCCAGATTTGAACCAATAAATCCCGCTCCACCGGTTACCAGAATTCTCATGCAGACTCCAAATGTTTCTTAACAGCTTCCGTTACAACACTCCATTAAGCTTTTTGATTATCGCGGTTGTTGCTGCGTCATACAATGCAGCGTCCCCAACCCCCATACCAGATCGCGGCAATATATGGGAATAATGCTGCGATCAGGAAAGCACTTCTCCAGAATTTTCAGTGCCCGCACGTCCGCGGGATCATTAAACACCGGAACCAGCACGCCGGCGTTGCAGATATAAAAATTGGCATAGCTGGCCGGCAGACGCTGCTTATCAAAATAGACCGGCGCGGGCAGCGGCAATTCGATAATATCGAAACTGCGGCCTTGGGTGTCCCGCATTGTCTTTAAGCACTTTATATTTTCCGCCATGCGCCGATGATTGGCATCGCGACGGTTGGGTTCCACACATGCAACAATGGCCGATGGAGAAACAAAACGGGCCGTATCATCAATGTGGCCGTGGGTATCATCCCCCGCGATGCCGCTATGCAGGTAGAGAACTTTTTCTACGCCCAGATTATCACACAGGTGCTGTTCCAATACCGTGCGGGATATTCCCGGATTCCGGCATTGCACTTTCGAAAGCAGGCACTCCCGCGTAGTAAGCAGACATCCGGCGCCGTTGACATCAATGCTGCCGCCTTCCAGAACCAAGGGCACGATTTTGCCATCGGACCGTGCGGCCAGCGGGTTACAAAGGGCTACGCCGAGAGCTTTGGCGGCGTATGCCGGCACATGCGCATCGCGATGGTAATTGTCATACTTGGCCCAGGCATTAAAAAGCCAGCCCAGGGCCATCATGCGGCTTGAGCCTGTGCCGCGTTTTTTTACAAAAATCGGGCCGGAGTCCCGGGTCCAGATGCGATCCGTTTTCAACACATGAAAACGAACGGCCGACAATTTAACGCCTGATTTATTAAGAATTTCCCGTATGGCTGTAATACGGCTTTGCGCTTCCACAATCAGATGAACTGTTTCCGCGGATGCAATATGCCGGATAATTTCCGCGATAATCCAGGGAATGGGCGTAAATTTTCCCGGCCAATCCTCCTGATTGTGCGGCCAGGCCAACCAGGTAGCGTCATGCGGTTCCCACTCGGCGGGCATCTGGAAGCCCTGGCTGCGCAAGGTTGGGGCGGCAGCGGGTTGGGGTGGTTGCTTAATGTTCGAGTTTGCAGCGGTCATTGACGGTTCCGTTAAAAATACTTTCAGGCATACTATTTTGTGCGCGAATCAGGAAAATCGCTGGGTTAATCCGGCATACGCATCCACTCGGCGATCCCGGAAAAACGGCCAATTTCGGCGAACGGTTTCCTGGAGTTGCGGATCCACTTCCGCAAGGAGAATATCTTCCTTATCCACCGATCCACGCTGTAAAAAGCGGCCGAACGGATCACAGATAATGGAGTTGCCGAAAAACTCCAGCCCCCCGTCTTTTGCGCCTTCATGCCCGATACGATTGGGCGATGCCACATAGACACCGTTGGCAATCGCGTGTGACCGCTGAACAGTTTGCCACGCATCCACTTGAGCGGCCCCGAATTCCGCTTTTTCCGCGGGGTGCCATCCAATGGCGGTGGGGTAAAACAACACCTGCACGTCCTGCATGGCGGTAAGCCTTGCCGCTTCTGGAAACCACTGGTCCCAGCAGATCAGCACGCCAATGCGTCCAAAACGGGTTTGGAACGCTTTGAATCCAAGATCACCGGGGGTGAAGTAATATTTTTCATAAAACAGCGGATCATCCGGAATGTGCATCTTCCGATACATCCCCAGCAGTGTGCCATCAGCATCAATGACCACGGCGGTATTATGATAAATTCCCGCAGTGCGCTTTTCAAAAAGAGAGATCACCAGCACCACTTGCAGTTCCGCTGCTAATTTACTGAAGCGCTGGGTACTGGGACCGGGGATTGATTCCGCGAGATCAAAAAGTTCAGTTGATTCGGTTTGACAGAAATATTCAGAACAAAATAATTCCTGGGTGCAAATCACGTTGGCGCCCAGGCGTGCGGCTTGACGGATTTGCCGCTCGGTATGATCTCGATTGGCGTTGGGATCTTTTTCGCAGCGCATCTGCATAATCCCGATGGTGAATTTTTTATTTGCGGGCATTTCGCCTCCTTGGCACAACCTCATTCCGCTTTGACCCCGCCGGGACAAACAAGCCGGAACAAATAGTTTGCTGATTATACGCAAAGCGTCAACCAGAGTAGAATATCATAGTGGATTGCCCAGCAGGTTCCGGAGCGTAATGGCATGACTCAGCGATTGCTCAATGATCTTATCCCAAACCTTTCGTCTTGCCATGCGCTATTATTCAACCGATTGCATAAAGCGATTCGCCAGCGTTTACCGAATCAACCGTTGCGCGCCGCGGTAATTTGTGCGTTGACCGCTGCGATGATCGTGTGCATGGCGATCCCCAGAACCGCCGGTGCTGCCGGTGCGAACTCCACGTTTGTGGCCGGGCAAACCAGCCCTCTGCGGGATGAAATTACGCCACAAGTGCGGCAAACGGTGCGCCGCGGTTTGAAGTGGCTGGCCGCCCGGCAGAACGCCAACGGATCATTTGATTCAGGCACCACCGCCATCACTGCTTTGGGCGGCTTGGCGTTTGTCGCCGGCGGCAATTTGCCGGGGCAGGGGCGGTATGCCCAAAATGTTTCCCGCGCGTTACGCTATATTCTTGATCACTGCCAGCGTTCCGGACTGATCGCCGGTCCCTCGGACGCCGATCCTATGTATTCGCAGGGATTTGCCACGCTTTTTCTGGCCGAGATTTATGGTGAATCCCATGCGCCGGACCTGCATGAAAAGCTGCAACGGGCCATCCGCCTGATTATTGATGCGCAAAACGCCGCGGGTGGCTGGAGATATCAACCCGTGCCCATGGATGCAGATATCTCCGTGACTATCTGCCAGGTCATGGCCTTGCGTGCTGCGCGGGAAGCTGGCATCGCGGTTCCCAAGCGTACTATCACCAAGGCCATCAGTTTTGTTCATCGCCTGCAAAACGCGGATGGCGGATTCAGTTATATGCTCAATATAAGCGGATCGGCATTTCCGCGTTCGGCGGCGGGCGTGGCGGCCTTGCTCTATGCGGGTATTTATCGCGGCTCGGCTATTGGCAACGGAGTGCATTACCTCATGGGGTGCCTGCCGGGAACGCCGCAGAACAACCAGGGAAATTATTTCTATGGCAACTATTATGGTACACAGGCCATGTTTCTCGCTGGGGGAAAATATTGGGCTAAATGGTGGCCCGCTATCAGCGGTGATCTGATAAAGCGGCAGCAAACGGCAGGTAACTGGACCGGCGGTGCGGGCCAGAGTTACGCTACGGCTATGGCCTTAATTATTCTGCAGATTCCCGACAGATATCTGCCGATATTGCAGAAATAAGCTGGAGGAACCGTTGAATCGTCGTGTACTTTATCCAGTGGTCTTCATGCTCTTGGCGGTGTGCGGTTTTATACACATAGCCCCCCCGCTAACTGCGCAAGGCGGCACGGCTCCGGACATCAGAGCGCCGCAATGGCGTGTGCGATTAGCGGCCCTGACGCCGGGGGGCAGAATAAAATCAATTGCTTCAGCACAGGTTACTCTCTGGACCTCAGCGGGCCGCATAAGACTGTTAGCGGCGGGCAAAACCGTGAAATTCACCACGCCTGAATTATTGAGCCTGCGGCGTACGGCCGGCGCAATACCGGCAAGAATTCCCGGACCATCACCGTGGTGGCTGCATCTTCGTACCGGGGATGTTCTGGCGGGGAAGCCGGTGGGGACCAGCGGAGGGAAAATGGCCTTTGATTCCCAGGTGTTCGGCAAAATGACCGTCCCGATAGATGATGTTGCCGGACTCACCCGCCATCGCAGAACCCCCATGCTTCACGGAATCACGCATGATCACATACAATTTATTAACGGCGACCAACTCTCCGGTGCCATGCTGCAAGTTTTGGCGCAGGCGGTGCAATGGAAAAGTACGCTGGGAACGATCAGCATTCCTCTGGCCCGCATCGCAACGATTAATCTGGCCAAAACGCTGGCACCAGGTGTTTACCACGGCCCACGCATTGGCATCACATTCAGCGGCGGAACTATTCTGGCTGCCTCGGCCGTTGCGTGGCGCGGCACTAAGCTGGTTCTTACCGTTCCATCCATAACGGCGATCAGGTGCGACGTTGACATGATTAAACGCATTGACATACTTGGTGGGAATCTTACCTGGCTTACCGACCTTGCTCCGCAAAAGTATATTCAAATACCGTATGTTGGAACCCCCTGGCCTTTAGTAAACAACGCCAGTTGTGTGCTACGCGCGATGAAGGTTAATGGCAGAGTCTTTAGACACGGGCTGGGCACGCATGTGGCGGCGCGATTGAGCTATAATCTGGCGGATAAATACAGTACGTTGACGTTTATTCCGGCCATGGACCAATCCGCGCGACCCTGGGGGTCAAGCAAGGTGGTGGTACAGGCGGACGGTAAGACCATTTATACTTCCAGCATATTAAAATCCGGGGAATTATTGCCGCCGGTTTTGCTTCCGGTAAAACAGGTTAAGGTATTGGAATTTATTATTACCGGAATTCACGCGTATGGCGTGCGCGGACGCGTGGATATTCTTAATGCGGCTTTACTGCATTAGCGGCAGGTATGGATAACAATCGGGGCATGGGCCATGGAAACATCTCCACAATTTTATCAGGCACGTTGCGTTTGCGGACATGATCTGGAAATTCCATCCCAGCGGCTGGGTCGCCATCTTATTTGCCCGTTGTGCAGCCGCACATTGATTCCTCTGGCCGCCACGCCAGCCACCATTGCCCCAGTGCCGACAACAGCAACCAACCCCGTCCCCGCATCAGCGCAGCGGCCATGCCCATCCTGTGGAGAAATGATTCTCAGCATCGCCCGTAAATGCCGATACTGCGGTGAATTTGTGGACTCCCCCACCACACCGCCTGCATCGGCGGATTCGGGAACCCCGGCGAAGGATGAGTCTGCACAGCAGCCTATGGGCGATGCAGTTTTCGATGTTTCGGTTTCGCAATGGGACAATTTTTTTCGATATCTGACGTGCACCATCGTGCTGGCTATTTCTGCGGGAACTTACGCGATACCCATGCTGCGGGCGTATGGATCTATCATTTTTGCTGTGGTATTAACCGTTGATGTCTTTGCGGGATTTCTTATTTACTTGAACTCCCGTAACAGCCGCTGCCTGATTAACGCCGATCGTGTGGAAACCCAAAGCGGTATATTCACCAAGCAAATTGACTGGATTTCGCTTAGCAGTGTGTTGGATATTCAACTGCGGCAAGGCTTTATTCAGCGACTACTGGGTATTGGCACCATCGAAATTCACAGCAATGATCAGGTCACGCCGCTGATGGAACTTCATCAGATTCCCCAAGCTCGGAAAGTATTTGACTATATGCAGCAACAGATCAGCCGCCGCCATCAGCAAGGCGTGGCTCGATTAATCTGATAATTTCCAGCCATGCCGCTATAATTCCGTGTAGGTGAACCTTACATCGGAGACGATAATATGACTGAAACCAATGATTATGATCTTAAACCGCAGCCCGCTAAACCCGCCGCAGCTCCGGCTGCCCCCGTGACGGAAGCACCGGCCGTTGTGGTAATTTCCCCCACGGCAGCCTCATCCCCGACGGATAATGTTGAAGCAGCACAACTGAAAAAACAGGCCGCCGCCGAAGAGGAAGAAGACATTCGTAAAAACAAGGGCATGGCGTTGCTATCTTATCTAAGTATTCTGGTAGTAATACCCATGGTATTCGGCCTTCATTCAAAATTTGTCCGGCATCACGCCAATCAGGGATTGATGCTCTTTACGCTGGAAGTGGTCGTCTGGGCGGCATGTAAAACCGTCATACTGCTGGGTTACCCGTTGCTGCATTTATCGGCAATGGTCTATCTGACATCTCTTGTAGGCGGGCTGATCTGGCTGGGCTTTACGTTATTGGCATTGCTGGGACTGCTGCATGTTGCCGGCGATAGCTACGCCAACCTGCCGGTCATTGGGGAATATGAGATTATCAGCATTCTGGGCAGTGATGAGTCATGACTTCGCCGAGCTTTTTTGACGCTCATCTGGATCTGGCCTATCTGGCGGAAACAGGCCGGGACATGCTGGATGATCCACCGCACGAATCAAATAGCCCCGCAGCCGTGACATTAAAATCTTTAGCAGAAAGCTGCGTGCGCCGCGCGGTGGCCACAGTTTTTGTCCAGCCGCGCGGCCGGGATTCCTCCGGTGAATTTATTGACGGCTCCTGGTGTTACAGTTCCCCGCAAGAAGCGTACGAGCAATCGCTGCGGCAAATGAACCGATATGAACAATGGCGGGCCGCCGGCCACGTGATTCTGATGGACGCATCACGAACAGCACAATCGAAAAAGCTTGAATTACTGCTCCTGCTGGAAGGGTGTGCGGGCCTTCGTAACGTGGATGACTTGGATGATTTTTATCATCGGGGTATACGCATATTAGCCCTGACCTGGGTAAATGGAACACGCTGGGCCGGGGGCGATCAATCCGGCGGGGATGTTACCGCCGACGGCTTGGCATTGCTGAATCGCGCCGATGCGTTAAAGATGGTGCATGACGTGTCCCATTTGTCCGAACAAGCGTTCTGGACGGTGATGGAGAAAACACCTCGCCCCAAGATTGCATCGCACAGCAATTGCCGCAGCCTGTTACCGGGGAAACAACATCCGGAAAGACACTTATCTGATGCGCAGATCAAAGCCTTGGCCAGCGCCCAGGGCGTGATTGGCATTAATTTGTTTTCCCGGTTTCTTGTCAGCAGCGGCAACGCTGTAATCCATGATGTCGTTCGCCATATTCAGCATATCGTTGAGCTTGTGGGCCGCACGGACATCATCGGTTTAGGATCCGATATGGATGGCGGCTTTTCCGCACTTGATCTGCCCGCTGGTATCCGCGGTCCCGCCGATCTGGAACAACTCTGCGATGCTCTGGCGGATGCGGGTTTTACCGACGGTCAAATTGAGCAATTCGCCTGGAGCAACTGGAACAGTTTTTTTGCAAAAGCCGGGCTGCTTCGCTGACTACCTTCCCAGCCCCAACGAGCTCTATCGGCGCGAGACCTGCACTCGCTAAAGCACTTCGCTTTTGCACGGCGCACGCCTCGTCATGTAAATTGGCACCTCCACAACTCGTTGGGCCGCAACGATCTTACTAATTGTCACGGGATAACGCTTCGCCCGGGGAGATGTCGGAAATTCAAAACCTCGCGTTACAGAGGCGATTTTTCCGGCCGAAAAGCCTATAGGGGCTGTTCCCCGGGCCACCTGTTCTAACATCTGCTCTAAATTCACCATGAAAGTAGAGAGTGGAGAGTAGACCGCAGGAGGAGCACTGTGTTTCGGCGACAGCCACGCTTTTGTCTCGGCCGATTTTTGCTCTACTATCTACTCTCTCCAGACCCTTGCTCTATTTTGGCCTGCTGGTAAACGATGCTCTTTTCAAAGGTGAAGGCCATTGGTTGTCTCACCATGAAAGTAGAGAGTGGAGAGTAGACCGCAGGAGGAGCACTGTGTTTCGGCGACAGCCACGCTTTTGTCTCGGCCGATTTTTGCTCTACTATCTACTCTCTCAAAACTCCTGCTCTATTTTGGCCTGCGGCCAAAATCGGGGCGACAGGACACCAATAGAACTTTTCGCCGACGCAATCGATGGATTGGACGTCCGGATTATTCAACTGTTTGCAAGGTCGTGCAGTATTCGTACAACCGCGTGAATTGCGTGTAGAGACTCTATCCAACGCTATACTGACGGTTGGGGCCAGTGTGGCCCGCCGATGGCAATATGGCTTTCCGCCAGCCTCATTACTTCCACCGTCGGTGGGATAGCTTCTCGGTCGGAACGACCTTTAGGGACGAGATTCGCAACCGTTGAAATACTCCGTCTTTTGACGGCGCGTGTGCGCTGTTTCGCCACACTCATGGTTCACCCGGTAATTTAACACCGGGGGGCAAGTGAGAGGGTACCTTCGTCGTGCCCACGCCATGGCCGTGACGGATACTGCTTCTCGTTAAATAGAAGGGAGCTAGTGGATCCGAGCATCTTTCCCCATGGCAAAGCAACAAAGCATCCAGCTTATGCGTCGCCGCCGCCGCCGCGAGCTGCTGCCCGAATTCTGTGTTTTGCCTGACGTCAATGATCGCGGTGAACATGACAGAGCGCTTTGCGGCTCTCAGGTTAGACACGATTTGGCTACGCGGGATTGCGAGATCGAAAAAGGTCGGGAATTTAGCGGAAATAATTCGCCCAAAAAACAAACGGACGCCATCAGGTGTAGGTGACCGTTGCACCCAAGTGACCCATACCGAGGTCCTTCCTCCGCTGCCGTTGGTGGTGATCTGGCAGAAGCACAGATCAGGACGGCCAGTAACGAGGAAGTTTGCGGGCGCGACGTCAGGCCAGAGCAGAGTTTGGAGCACCGCAATGTATGGCCCGTGCCATTTCGGCAAGCGGCTGCGGCCCCCTGAGAGGTAGGTGTTGCGGCTGCCCAAGGCCACCCACGCAGTGCAATTGATAATCGTGGCGTTGACCCTTGCGCTCAGATCTCGCCCGCCTCGGCAAACGACGTAGGCAGACAGGAGCGCACCGACGACCGCACCACCGACAATGCACAAAGCCACCTGCCAAAGGTTGTGCCGTATGTTCCCAGACGATGAAACCAGACCCATTGGAGCCTCCGCAAGCTGGATGGTAAGGTTATTAGCAGCCTGGCTTTGGAGGCGCCGCCGGACAGCTTGGTTTTCCGCCCGCGCCAATGTCATGCAGGCCGCCAACTCCGGTGACGCCCGGCTGGCCCGCACCCTCGCCGCTCATCCCGCCAGCTGCGCCCCCAGCTATCGCCCAACCCCATTGCTCTAACTCGTAGAACTCCATCTCGTGCACGGTCTCAACAATGGCTCCGCGAAGCGCCTGCTCAGCGAGGTCCACCACGATCTGCGCCTTCAGCGAAATATCGGCACATCGGAAAGCATGGGGAGTACATTGATTCTTCATTATGCCTGGCAAAGGCCAGAGCAGGACTTTTGTCATCCTTCCGTAATTCTCGGACCAGAGGTAGTTGTACCAACTTGGATTCGCATACAGGTCGAACCAGACATAGCAGGTATGATTCCATTTGTCCCACGCCGGCCCGTAGGGCCCGTAAGCCGTCCAGTACTTTTCCCCCATAGGATCCACCTCCACCGCCGCCCGTCCCCCCACATACTCATACAAATTCACGCCGCCAGCATAGCCAATCGGATCGCGCTGCATCCATCGACCAACCGAAATGCCGTCGGCATCTGTCAGGAATATCCGGTTGCGAACGAAATAAAGCCGCGTTTCCGGATCATACCGGTAACCGCAGAAAATCATGTCGTTGGCACCGTAGGTGAAGCCTGATCCGACATCGTCATCCGTGAACCATACGCCGTCCGCTCCCGGGCCGGTGTAGATGATCGTCTGGCCGTACGCATCCGTATCGTAGGCTTCGACAATATTTCCGCTGGAGTTCGTCAGTGCCACGGCGCGATAGAGCAAGTCCTGCAGGAGATAATAAGTTCCGGCGGGCACATCCTGCGCACCGAGTGTGGTCAGCGTTGTAAGTTGAATCTGTTCATCAATGTATGTGCCCCAGATATACTGCCGGATCGGCGTATCGGTCGAGCCGCTGCCCCCGAAGGGATTGCGTTCCTCCATCACCTGATTGCTCAGGTAAATACAATCCGTCGTGCCGTTGGGAATTCCGCCACCAAATCCTCCGTTGGAGATCGTCTTGCGGATTCGCCGGTTGAACGCGTCAAAGACGT
>JAJZDN010000067.1 GCA_021805985.1 Planctomycetota bacterium
TGTTCGTCTCCGGTTGCTCTTCACCTTGCCTCGCGGCAACGCAATGACCTTCGACTACGGATCGGAACATCGATCCGGGAGAAACTTGCATCCTCCTGTCTCAATACACTCTCCATCGCACTAGCCGGCAGATTCATCTGCCGAACAAACCAAAAACGCAACGCAGCGCTTCCAAAGAATTCTAACTCCTAACTCCTGCGTTCTCGTACAACCCGCCCCCGCGCCCTATAGCCTCACCAGCACTGAGCATAGATCATTGCTGCCGCTGTTTGAAAATTAAATAATCCGCCGGATTGCGTGATCGGGTATCCGGAAACACCACGCGTCGCGTCCTGCAATCTCTGCGCCGCACGCAAAATGTCCTGTTTAGCGTCGTCGCCCGGCGACGAGTGTTCCTCTCCAATCAATCGCCGCGATTGCGATTCTCCGGTAAAATTCAAAATAACTTGGCCATCTTGGACACCTTGAATTACACCCCCTGAAATCAACTATTTCCCCTACCTGTCCAACTTGGCCACCTAGCCCCCTTAACTTGGCCATCTTGGCCACCTTGATATCCCTCACAATGAACAATGAATAAATGATCACAAGTTTCAATTTTCTAATCCATGAACCAAATAAAGTGCCACTTACCCTCATTCACCGATACTTCTGGGAAAATGCTTTCCACTCCCCAGCTCAAGCGGGGCACCAACCATCCGACGTTAGATTAAAAAGTTTCTCAAGGCAGGCTATGATCTTAGCGGAAACACGAGGATTGACCCATGGTTCGACCTATTGAAGCAACGAATTCCCCGCCAATCAGGCGCGTATGTTTGACCGGTGCCACCGGTTATGTCGGCGGCCGTTTAGGGGCGAAGCTCATCGAGGCGGGCTTTCATGTATGTTGCGTGTGCCGCAGCGCTCGCAAATTGCAAACACGCCGGTGGGTGCGTCATGCCGCCGTCGAGTCTTTCGAGGCCGATCTTTCAGATGCCGATGCCCTGGCGCAAAAATTAACCGGCTGCGAGGCCGCTTACTACCTCGTTCATTCCATGGAGGCTGTCGGGCCTGCCTATGCCCAACGCGATCGCGAACTGGCCACCACATTTTCGCGCGCATGCGCGCAGGCCGGCGTACGCCGTATTATTTATCTTGGCGGCCTCGGTGAAACCGGCGACGCATTAAGCGAGCATCTGGCCTCGCGGCGCGAAGTGGAAGACTGTCTTGCCACAGGCGGCGTTCCGGTAACCGTACTCCGTGCGGCGATGATCATCGGCTCCGGCTCATCCTCCTACGAAATATTGCGCTATTTGACCGAGCGGCTGCCCGTGATGATTACCCCTCGCTGGGTCAAAACAGAGTGCCAGCCTATTGCCATCCGCGATGTCTTGCGCTATTTGGTGCAATGCCTGGACGTGCCGGCAACCATCGGCCAAACCCTCGATATTGGCGGCCCGGACATTGTTAATTACCGACAACTCATCAATCTGATGGCTGGCTCGCGGTCGCTGCGTCCGCGCATTATTGTGGCCGTGCCATTACTCACGCCCCGATTAAGCTCGTTCTGGATTCATCTCGTAACGCCACTGAGTTATAACGTGGCTCGCCCCTTGGCCGATGGTCTGAAAAATCGTGTTGTGTGTCGCGATCGCCGCGCTGTCGAACTTATGCCGGGGCCATTGCTCACCCCCGCAGAAGCTATCGCCCGGGCCGCAGGCAAGGTTGACCAGGACGAAGTGGAAACCTCATGGAGCGATGCCGGCGTGGTGCCAGGCGATCCGGATTGGGCCGGTGGCCGCGTGTTTACCGATGTCCGAAGGGTTGACGTTGCAGCGTCGGCTGCCGCGACCTTTGCCGCGGCCTGCAAAGTTGGCGGCGGCCATGGTTATTACGCCGCAGACTGGCTGTGGCATATTCGTGGCTGGATGGACCGTCTGGCGGGAGGCCCCGGTCTTCGACGCCGTCGGCGCAGTTCCAGTCACCTTGGATTCGGCGACGCCCTGGATTTTTGGCGCGTCACCGAGTTCCGTGAGAATGAAATATTGCGGCTTCGCGCAGAAATGAAGCTACCCGGTGAAGCCCTGCTGGAGTTTGATATTAAATCCGCCCCAGGCGCAGCCGACCAATGCGCACTTACGCAAACAGCGCGCTTTCGACCCAAGGGCCTCTTGGGACTGATGTATTGGTACGCGGTGGTCCCGTTGCACGCTTATGTCTTTCGCGGGATGCTTAACGGAATTCGGCGCGAAGCGGAATTACAAAACGTGGCTGTGCCGCGATCACCTCAATGATCGGGCGGGCAAACTTTCCCCGCGCGGCGGCGGCCCAGTAAGCGCTGCGTCGCCGCTTCCGGCGCCCCGAAGCGACACGACGATTAGCCACAGAGTTCACCGAGGCCACAGATCAAGCCGTGGCTTCGCTAGTTAACCGCAGATTTGCGGATATCAGGGGTTGTCCTCCTATCGCTAACACGCCCGGCGCAGGGCGTGTTAGAATCTCCGGTGATGAGTACTTCTTCCGGACAGATTTTTCAGGTGGTGCGGCAGGCGGCGCGGATTGAGGAGATTATCGGCGAGCATATTGCCCTGCGACCGGCGGGGCGCGAGTTTGTGGGGCTTTGCCCGTTTCATGAAGATCGCCGACCGTCGATGTATGTTTCACCGCAGAAACAGATATTTTACTGTTTCGTGTGTGCCGCCGGCGGGGATGTCTTTAAGTTTGTGGAAAATTACCACAAAATGTCCAAGGGGGAGACGCTAAAATTTTTAGCCCAGCGCTATGGCATTACCCTGCCGGAATTTCGTGCAAGTAATCCGCAGGCTGCCTCCCAGCGGGATAAAATTGTGGATGCCAATTTATGGGCGGCCCAGTATTTTCAGAGCAATCTTGCTGGTAGGATCGGCCAGGCGGCTCGGGAATATTTAACTTCGCGCGGCGTTCATGCCGCCACCATCGAACGTTTTCAGATCGGTTGTGCGGAGACACAGTGGACCGCATTGGCATCTGCTGCGGGAAAAAAGGGGATCAGTTCAGAAACGCTGGTGTCGGTGGGGCTGGTAAAAAATCGCTCGGACGGCAGCGTTTATGATGTGTTTCGCAATCGGCTGATGTTTCCCATTGTTGATTCCAGTGACCGGGTCATTGCCTTTGGAGGAAGAATTCTTCCCTCGCCTGCGCCGGAGCCAAACGCGACCGGGCCGGACCAGGAAGGGCCGAAATATTTGAACTCGCCGGAGACTGCATTATTTTCCAAACGTGAAACGCTTTACGCGCTGAACCTGGCCCGGCAGCCGCTGATTCGTAAGCAGTTGGCGGTGGTGGTGGAAGGGTATATGGATGTCGTGGGGTGTCATCAGGCGGGAGTGGAAAATGTGGTGGCCACTTTGGGCACAGCCATGACGGAACAGCATGTCAATTTACTGCGGCGATTTTGCAATCGCGTGGCCCTGGTATTTGACAGTGATGAGGCGGGCCGGCGGGCAGCGGACCGGGCAATCGAATTGCTGCTGCGGTATCCGGTGGATGTCCGCATTGCCCATGTGCCGGATGGTAAAGATCCTTGTGATTTCTGCATGACCCATGGGGGCGAGGCGTTTGAGAAAATTGTCACGCAGGCCAAAGATTCTCTGGAGTACGCCTGGGAGAAAATGTATACAGCGTTTCAAGCTTCGGATTCGCTGACGGGTAAACAAAGAGCTTCTGAGGCCTTGATGCGGCTGGTGGCACCGGCCATATTTAATAACTCGGTGGATCCGATTCGCCGCGGATTATTGCAGAAAAATATCGCCGATCTGGTGGGGATAAGCTCGGATGAGGTCCATGCGCGAATTCGGCGGCTCGCCGTGAGTACGGACAGGCCATCCGGAGATTCAGGGGCGGTGAAAGCGGATGCGGTACCGCCGGCGGAAGTTGATATGGGTCTGCAACGGGCGGGGCATTGGGTTATCGGAGCGTTACTTTGTGATTTTTCGCTGTATCAGGAATTCCGCGAGCGAATAACTGTGGATGTATTTTCTGATCCACAAATGGCGGCATTATTGGCGCGGCTGATGGAATATCTTGAGGAACTTCCGGATTTGGCGGCCGGAAATCTTGCCGAGTTTGTAGCAATGCTGGATGACAGTGCCCTGGTACGCTTGGCAATCCAGGCGCAGGCGGAGGCTGAACGCGGAGGAAATCTAAAGCAGATAATCGATGATTCGTTAAACCACTTGGAAGAACTGGCCCAACGACGCAGCGCGGAAAGTCAGAATGTCGATAGCAGTCAAGCCGCACCTGATGTTGCCGACCGGCTTAAAACGGCCGTTGATGCGCGCACGCGGGCGGTGAAGACCAATAAGCTCCAGCGGAACTTGGGGCCACGTCCGTCCGGTGGCTAAGCCGCAATAACCGCGTTATTGCCCTGCCCGGCAGGTCGCAATTTGGTCGTAGGTAACGCAGGCGTCCCGCCTGCCTTTGCCATGTTACCGGCAGGCAGGATGCCTGCACCACAATGCGGGGCGTGCCGGTGCAGGCAAGATGCCTGCGGTACAATCGCGAAATGTAGATTTCGGTGTGCGGTACGTAGGATAGATAGCAAGATTTTTGGTACAAAATGATCCTCGCTGTGCCGCGGTGGCCCGTAAAGTTGCCCGCTTGGCAAGGTATGGCGTACCATACGCAGTTCATGGTTTTTGGATGGATTAAAGGCCGGATACGTGGAGATTTGTTCTGTGACTACACTTGGCGTGATTGTTGGAAACCGTGGCTTTTTCCCTGCTCATTTATGCGTTACCGGCCGACAGGAGATTTTAGATACCCTGGCCAAACACCATATTAAAACCATTATTCTGCCTGCCGAGCAGACCAATGGCGGAGCCGTCGAATCTTTGGCGGATGCCAGAAAATATGCGGAGCTGTTTCAAAAGCATCGCGGGGAAATTGACGGCGTACTGGTGACATTGCCCAACTTTGGTGATGAACGGGCTATTGCCAACACCCTGCGCTGGGCCGGGCTGAATGTGCCGGTGCTGGTGCATGCGTTTAATGACCGCACGCAAACCATGACCATTAAAGATCGCCGCGACAGCTTCTGCGGAAAAATGTCGGCATGCAATAACTTGCGGCAATATGGCATAGCCTATTCGCTTACGACATTGCACACGGAAGAACCGAGCAGCAAGGAATTCGCGGCGGATATTCAGCGCTTCGCGGCGACCTGCCGGGTGGTGCGGGCGTTAAAGGGCGCGCGCATCGGGGCTATTGGTGCCCGGCCCGGAGCGTTTAACACCGTGCGTTACAGCGAAAAACTGCTTGAAACCGCCGGTATCAGCATCGAAACGCTGGACCTTTCAGAAGTCCTTGGGGTGGCGACAAAATTATCGGATAGCGATGCGGCGGTGAAGGAAAAACTTGCCGGAATTCAGGGCTATACCGCAACGGGGGGCATTCCGCAGTTAAGTGTTATCAAAATGGCCAAGCTGGGTGTGGCGATTGAAAAATTTATTAAGGAGCGCGAACTGGTAGCCACCGCGATCCAGTGCTGGACCGCACTGGAGGAATTTTATGGCGTTGTTCCCTGCACGCTCATGAGCATGATGTCCAACGGATTAATGCCTAGTGCCTGTGAAACGGATATCACCGGCGTGGTGGGCATGTATATTTTGCAGGCGGCATCTGGTAAACCGGCGGCTTTGCTGGATTGGAATAACAATTACGGAACTGATCCGGATAAGGGCGTGGTATTCCACTGCTCCAATCTGCCCAAGGATTTCTTTGAAAGCCAAAAAATGGATTATCAGGAAATTATCGCCGGGACGGTAGGGCGGGATAATACCTACGGGACAATTGTAGGCAACATTGCCGCCGGCCCCTTCACGTATTGCCGCGTATCAACTGATGACAACAATGGCCTGATTCGAGCGTATGTGGGTGAAGGCGAATTTACCGGTGAGAAGTTAGATACGTTCGGCGGATACGGTGTATTTAAGGTTCACCGCCTGCAGGCTCTGTTGCAATTTATTTGCCGCGAAGGTTACGAACACCATGTTGCCGCTACCAAAGCTGTGGTTGCAGCGGGCATTGAAGATGCCTTGAGTAATTACATGAAATGGGATGTCTATCGGCATGAATAATCGCCGTTGATAAGGGGAGAAATCAGCGGTAGCGCGGAGAAACCGCACCTTGGGAATGAACAGATCGACGGATAAAGGATTTTATGCCATCTCGTTATGCCATCGGACTGGATTTTGGCACGGCGTCCGTGCGGGCGCTTGTGGTGGATGTGACTTCGGGTGAAGAAATTGCAACCGGGATATGCAACTATCGTCACGGCACAGATGGCGTGATCGTGGATGTGCGCGATCCGTTGCTGGCGCGGCAGCATCCGCAGGATTATCTGGATTGCACGCAATCTGCGATCCGTGAGGTGCTGAAACTGGCGCAGCAGCGACTTCCCGATTTTTCCCCCGCACAGGTTATTGGTATCGGTGTAGATACGACAGGCAGTTCGCCGATGCCGGTGGATCAAATGGGCCGGTCGCTGGCGTTTGATCCAGCCCTTGCGGATGATCCGGCGGCGAAAGTCTGGCTATGGAAAGATCACACCTCGCATGTTGAAGCGGAAGAAATCACCACGGTGGCTGGCAAGGTGCGTCCGCAATATTTGGCGAAGTGTGGCGGTCGCTATTCATCCGAATGGTTCTGGGCAAAAATTTTACATTGCGCCCGCGCCGCGCCCAAAGTGTTTCAAGCTGCTTATACGTGGGTGGAAATTGCGGATTGGATTCCCGCCGCCATTACCGGCACGATGGAACCCGACAGACTGCGGCGGGGAATTTGTGCGGCGGGTCACAAGGCGTTTTATAATCCATCCTGGGGCGGATATCCGGATGCGGAATTTCTCGAACAACTCGATCCGCGCCTGGTGCGCATTGGAAAAACACTATCGGGGAAAGCCTATTCGTCAGCTCAAGCCGCCGGTACATTAACACCGCAGTATGCCGAGGCCTTCGGGCTGCCGGCGGGAATTCCCGTGGCGGTAGGGGCCTTTGATGCGCATCTGGGGGCAGTGGGAGCCGGCATAAAAAGTAATGTGCTGGTGAAACTTATTGGCACATCTACATGTGATATTATGGTTGTGCCGGAAGATGAGAAGCTGGCGGATATACCCGGGCTTTGCGGCATCGTGCCGGGATCGGTTCTGCCGAATTATTTTGGCCTGGAAGCCGGGCAGTCGGCGGTGGGGGACATATTTAACTGGTTTGTATCGGTAGTGCAGCCGCAGGGAAGCGCCGGTTCGCATGAGGCTTTGACCCAAGCCGCCGCGGAAATGAAACCGGGTGCCAGCGGATTGCTTACGCTGGATTGGCATAACGGTAATCGCACCATTCTGGTGGATCAGCGGCTCACGGGACTTATCATGGGCCTGACACTTCATAGCACCCCTGCAGAAATTTATCGTGCACTTATTGAAGCTACTGCTTTTGGTTCGCGAGTTATTATGGAACGCTTTGAGGAATTTGGCCTTCCGGTGCATCGGGTTATTAACGGTGGCGGCATATCGGCAAAAAATCATCTGGCCATGCAGATATATGCAGATGTTATGAATCGGCCCGTGGGCGTTTCGCGCAGCGGGCAGACTTGTGCCTTTGGCGCGGCTATCGCCGGGGCTGTTGCTGCGGGAGCCAACCGTGGCGGATACGCGACATTTGATGACGCCATTGTCCGCATGGTTGGCGAACCGGCACGGATTTTTACACCCATAAGCGGCCATGTTGCGGTATATGAACGGTTGTTTAAGCTCTATCGCCAGGTGCATGATGCCTTTGGCCGGAAGGAATCCGTCGCCCATCTTGGCACGGTTATGAAAGAGCTACTGGATATTCGCGATCAGGCCAGGAGTTGAATATGTCGCACGATGAACTTAAGCAGGTAGTGTGTCAGGCCAATCGTGATCTGGTGTCGTTGGGGTTGGTGGCATTGACGTGGGGGAATGTCAGCGGTGCGGACCGTTCGGCAGGCGTTATGGCCATTAAACCCAGTGGCGTGCCGTATGAAAAATTACAGCCCGCGGATGTGGTGGTGCTCTCACTGAAGGATGGTCGAGTAGTTGAGGGAACCGCCCGGCCATCCTCGGATACACCGACACATTTATATTTGTATCAGAATTGTCCAGACATCGGCGGAATTGTGCATACGCACTCTATCCATGCCACAAGCTTTGCACAGGCCAAGCGGGAAATTACTTGTCTTGGCACCACGCACGCTGATACTTTTTATGGTGCCGTACCGGTAACCAGGGATTTAACTCCGGAAGAAATTCATACGGACTATGAATTAAATGCGGGCCGGATAATTTTGGAATGCTTCAAGGAACGTGGGTTGAATCCCGCACAAATTCCGGGTGTGTTGGTTGCCAGCCATGCGCCCTTTGCCTGGGGGCCCACAGCGGCTAAAGCGTTGGAAAACGCCTTGGTCCTGGAACTGGTGGCCAAAATGCAACTCCAGACCCTGGCTCTGGCACCGCACGTTGAGCCAATTCCTCACGAACTGTTGGATAAGCATTTTTTACGCAAGCACGGCCCCGATGCCTACTATGGCCAGAAGCGCTGATGTTATCGCTACCGCCATGCGGCTATTTTTTGTCAGTGCCCAGTAGACTGCCATTGGCCATGGCTTGCGTAAGAAAATGTCGGGTTTGCCGCGGCCCCATGCTTTGGGCGACACTTACAATATTTCCCCGGGCGTTCAAAACCAACACGGTGGGAAGGACTTGCACGCCAAGTTTTCGGGCATCCGCTTTTCCTGCCGGCGAATCAATATCTTCACGAATTGCAATGAAATGATTGTTGACTAGATTTGCCACGGTCCGATCCGTCCACACCGTGCGGTCCATCAGCCGGCATGGCGGGCACCAGGTCGCCCAGAAATCTACCAGCAGGAGGCGTCCGGTGGTTTTGCTCTGCTGTTTGCCGCGGGAAAGCCCATGATGCCATGTGATATGGCCCGGTGCCGCGGCAATTCCCCACCTGGCGGCCACGTTGGTTAACCAAGGCCATAGTGCCACAAAAATCAACGTCGTGGTAAACAAGGCCATGATGACCGCTGATTGCAGAGGAAAGTTGTTGTAACGGTGCCGAGGTCTTTTCATGATGCCATTCCAAATGCTGCTGCTGCATTATAGCCGCACGTTCGGGGGCATCGGTATTTGGCGTCCAACACTTCCTGAACACTTTTTTTGCAGAGTTGGAGAGATGGTCCCGGATTTTGCGATAATCAACTCACGAACCGGCGAAATCAACCAACGGACTTTTGTTGAGGTTCTTCCGTAGGGTGCAAAATCTCCGCAGCCGGTCCGCTATAAACTGCGCGCTTGCGATTCATGGCCATGTTGGCTAATTCATCGGGCCGCGCATTGGAACTGCGGTAAACATGTTGAATCGACCAGGAGGGAATTTTATGCAACAAATCCATGGCCTGTTGATACAAGGGCTTTAAGGTAGCGTTTTTCACGCGATAAATACCCAGAATTTGCCGCACGACCAGTTCGCTGTCGGCACGAATTTCCAGCTTGCGAACTCCCAGCTTCACGGCTGCCTCTGCACCACGGATTAATCCGCTGTACTCGGCATAATTGTTGGTATGGCTTCCCAGATAATCGCCGAGTTCATAAACCAGTTCGCCTGCGGCGGTCGTGAGCGTCACGCCGCACCCCGCAGGGCCGGGATTTCCCCGGGATCCACCGTCAAACTGCATCACCAGAGTTGAATAGTGCAATGAAATGTCTCCAAAAACACAGCGGAAGGCCCCGGAAACTAACCGCTTGACCGGGATTCAGAGGGTATTATTACCGGGAAAAGATAATTTGAAAATGGTTTTACGCCGATGCCTGCTGGGGAAGCATTTCCGGCAGATAAAGAATTCGCCCGCAGGACTGGCATCTGCGGATTTCATCACGCCCACGCAGCAGATTAACATCTTCAATGTTCAAGCCCATAAAGCAACCACCGCAGGTGATCGTGTCCATGTCATTTTCATTGAACTCTACCGGAGCCATGGCGTCGCCGGGATAACGCTCACAGATGCGATCATACTGCTTGCGCGATTCGGGCGGTACGGCGTGGGTGGCCTGTTGACGGTTGGTTTGCAGATCGCGGATATGGGCTTGTAAGTCCGCGACACGCTGGCTGCTCTGACGGCGCGAGTCATCCAGGCTTTTTTGCGCCAGCTCCAACTGCTCGCGTATGCCCGACGCGGATTTCATATTGGTTTCCAGTTGCCCCATGAAGTCCAGAATTGTGGTTTCAATTTTACTGACTTCTTCTTTTTCGGCGGAAATCTGGATAAGAATGGCGGAATATTCTTTATTGGTCTTGGCGTTATTCAAAGTGGTTCGCATTTTCTCAATGTGTTCCTGCCGACTTTTCATGTCCAGCTCATGGGAAGAGATCGTGGCCTGAAGCTTTCGGCCCGCAGATTCAAATTCCGCCAAGCTGGTGTTGAGTCGCGTAATATTGTTTTCAATGGCTACCTGATCCTTCATAACAGCTGTGAGGCGATTATTGAATTCATGTAAATCATGATCAATGCGATAAAGCGCCAGAAGAGAAGGGATCATTGTGAATGCCGTCATGTCGTAACCTCAAAGTCTTCAATCCCGCAGTGTACCAACATTGAGCCTTATCAGCCAGCGGTTTTCTCCAGCCAGACCGGCGGTGGCTCAATAGTGTCCGATGGGCGGCCGCCGCCATCTTTGGCTCCGGTACCTTTCCATCGGCTGATAACACGGATGGTCATATCATGATCGCAAAGGATCTGGCAGCTAAGACGCATGCCGGGTTGGGCGGCCAAGCCGCGCTCTTTCATGATATTTTTTTCCGCTTCCGTGATTTTCGTCGGCTCGCCATGCTCAATTTGTACGCGGCATGTCGTGCAACGAGCGCGGCCTCCGCAGGCGTGGAACTGATCAATTTGTACAATATCTGTAAGTGCATTGACCAGTCGCGTGCCCGCGGGGACTTCAAAATCACCCATGTTTTCAACAGTAAGTTTAAGCATTGTTGTATCCTTCAAGCGCGGTCCATCAGGCCCGCATAATTCATGCAATGAGTATGCAACCCAACGCCCGGCGTTGCAAGTGTCTGGAGTGACAAATTCCGAATTTCACTGTGAGTTGATCAATTGCATGATTTCCGCACTTCCGCGCTGGTGGAGTGTTTCAAGCAGTAAATCATAAAGGCCGTTAAGCCCGGCGTCGGAAGGGTCTTCGGTCAGTAAGGTGGCACGGGACATTTTTTTTCCGTCAGGAGTGGCGAGAAAGGCCCGGACAATCCATCCATTAAGAGTGTTGCCAGCATTTCCGCGCGGCATGGCGCACACGCCGATGGGGGCCAGACAGTTGCCAGCTAATGCTGCTACCACCCGTCGCTCAAACGCCAGCGCGGACGCCGTGCCGATGTGATTGATCATCCCGGCGAGCTTGCGCATGGCACTATCTTGTGTTCGCGCCTGAATGGCCAGTACACCTTGTCCCGCGGCAGGGATAAATTCGTCCAGCGGCAGGGAGACCGCCCGTTCTGGAAGCAGGTTCGTTCGATCCAGGCCTGCTTGGGCGAGGAATGTGCCAGCCACCGCACCGTCCTTTACTTTGCGCAAACGCGTTTCGATGTTACCGCGCAGCGGTTCAACTATAACATCGGGCCGTATGGCCAGAAGCAGTGACTGCCGGCGCAGCGAAGAGGTTCCCACTACGGCGGATGCGGGAAGTTGGGAAATGGATTTATTTTCAAAGCCGATCCATACATCGCTGGGATCAGCGCGCAGGGGTGTACCGGCGATAACGGTTCCAGTCGCGAGTTGCGCGGGTAGGTCTTTGGCTGAATGAACCGCCAGATCAATGCGATCTTCCAGCAAAGCTGTTTCGATTTCCTTTATAAATAATCCCTTGCCGCCCGAGTCCGCCAGGGGGCGTTGCTGCTGTTGATCGCCCGAAGTGGTAATGAAAACCAGTTCGATTTGCGTCGATAGCGGGGCAGAGAGTCTGGTTTCAAGCATTTGTTTTACCATGCCCGCCTGGGTACGTGCCAGAAGGCTGGATCGGGTGCCGATGCGAATTGTTCGATCTGGTTCTATCATAGCTGTGATGCTAATGGGCAAACGCCGCCAACGCCAGTGCCATAACTGTTTACCAGAAAGTGGCTTTATGGACGAACCGGGGCACTCTGCGGTACACTAGTTCAAAGCGCCGGCCCCAAGGGCTGAATATGGTCGGCTGGATTCGGAATGTGTAATGTTATTGACCTTACTGCGAGCCAAGATACACGGCGCAATTATCACGCAGGCCAATCGTAATTACGTGGGAAGTATCACCATTGATCTTGATCTGCTCAAGCTTAGCGGATTGTTGCCCAATGAGCGCGTGCTGGTTGCTGATATTCACAATGGCGTGCGTTTTGAAACATATATTCTTGCCGGAAAAAAAGGTTCCGGTGTGATCGGTATTAACGGTGCTGCTGCGCATTTGGTTAAACCGGGAGAAAAGATCATTATCATGGCGTTCGCAGAGATGACGCCGGAAGAAACCGCGGACCATGTGGCGCATGTTCTGGTTTTAGACTCGTCCAATAAACCGGTTAAGACCATGACCATCGCGAGTCGATTGGACGCATGATATCGCAGAGGCTGGGCGGGTATGTGAGCCGGTCTATTTGGGCGGTCGACAGGTGACCGCCGTTATATATGGAGACGATGAATGCTCAAACGCATGAGACGATTTGCAGGTAACGTACGAAGTTGTCGCGCGGTATGGGGCGTGCTGGCGGCCTTCTGGATTTTGCCACAGTTAGCTGGTTGCGCATCGGCACCGGCTTGGATGGTCAATGACAAGCCATCCTGGCGCACGCAATATGCCTTGGCGCATGTGTCGCCCGCGGTGGTACGAATCAATGTTGTCATGCGGGATTTTCAAAATGGCATTCCGGAAAATTTCCGGGCCATCGGCAGCGGTGTTATTATTGACAAACAGGGACGGGTGCTCACCAATTTTCACGTGGCCGGACGGGCGCGGCGAATTGAGGTTATTCTACCAGATCAGGAACGCGTGCGGGCCACGCTGATCGGATCGGATCACTGGACCGACCTGGCGCTGGTGCAAATGGATATGGCGCAGATACACGCCAGGCATTTGCATTTCAAATGGGCCACGCTGGGCAATTCCAGCCGCGTGCAATTAGGCCAACCCGTGCTGGCTATTGGAACGCCTTACGGCCTTTCCCGCACTGTGACCAGAGGCATCATCTCCGATACCGACAGATTTTTTAACGCTACAACCATTGATGGCTATGAAACCGGTTGGTTCAATAACTGGCTCCAGACCGATGCGGCCATTAATCCCGGCAATTCCGGAGGTCCGCTTATTAATTTACGCGGGCATGTTATTGGTATTAATACACGGGGGGATCCCTCGGCCAACAATCTGGGATTCGCCATTCCGATTAATGTAGCGCGCCGCGTGATTCCATCCTTGCTGAAGCATCGGAAAGTGGCACGCAGCTATGTGGGGTTGGAACTTGAACCCATGCTGGGGTTGAGTCGCTTTTATCATTTGCCAGACCAAACCGGTGTGCTGATCCGTTCGGTGGATCACGATTCGCCGGCATCTCTGGGCGGTGTGCATGCTCTGGATGTGTTGTTATCAGTCAACGGCCATCCGACGAATTGCCGCTTTCCAGAGCAGGTTTCGGCGGTACGACGTTATATTTCTGATCAGCCGATCGGTTCCAAAGTCGCATTGCGCGTGGAGCGTATGAGCGATGGTTCAAAGATCCAGCAAAAAACACTTTATGTTTTTACGCAGCGTCTGGAAAGTGTGATTGCTCCACGACATCAGATTAAGCCGTGGGGAATCGTGGTGCGGAACCTTACGGATGCGTATCTGCGGCAGCAGCAGATGAAAATGATTCGCGGAGTATTAGTTACCAGCGTGCAAAGTGGATCGATTGCCGATGCCGCTGGGATGGAAGATGGCGACATTATCCGCCGGGTGGGCAACAGACGTATCGTGGATAGTGTCCAACTCAAAGTTCTGGCGGATCGCATGGCTAAGACGAAAAAGCCTTATGCGGTTGTGGTAAAACGAGGACGCTCGGAACGGACCTTGGTTTTCAGCCCCGGTAGCGGAAATTAAAGCTAGCAGGATATGCGTTAAAAATGACATCCCGTTTTTTTAGATCAGGAAACATAACTATGAATTATCGTTCAACATTGCAACGTATACCGGCCGTGATGTGCCTTTCGGCGGGCATCCTGGCAGGCTGTCTGACAGCTTCCGCGGAACCAAACGTGGCGAAACTGGTTCCTGGAATTGCCCGCAGTATCGTGGTGGTGCAATACACGGCCGAGAATGAATTTCATAAAACCAACAAGGTCAGCGGTCAGGGCATTGTGCTGAATAAAAAGGGCGTCGTGCTGGTATCATCGGATCTTATCCCGCAGGATATCCCATTGAGTTACATCCATCATTTGAAAATCCGCATTGCCCGGGGGGATATGCCGAAAATTCCCGCTCAATATCTTGGGCGCACCGTGGATGGTTTGTTCTGTTATGTCCGGGCGCTAAAGCCGCTGACTGCAACGCCGTTGCAGTTTGCCGCTACCGGCAAGGCTTATCTTGCCGAACGCGTTTTTTCGGTTGGACGGCTGGGGAAGGATCAGGCGTACGGAGCCTTTGTAGGTGTTAACCGCATCAAGGCGCTGATTCCGCTGGTTCATACGCTCATTGCGACAGATTCATTTGGTCTTACAGATGCCAACAGTCCGGTATTTGATTACCGCACGGGCAAATTCATCGGCTTAACTGTACCTAATCCAGGGGATGGAATGATCCTGACTCTGCTGGGCCGATCCGTTCCGGTTACGCTGCGGGATAATCAGCAGGTTGGTATGTTTATTGGTTATAACTCCTTCAAGCAGGATTTGACTGATATTCCAACCAAGCGCTTCGTGGCCAAAATTCCCTGGTTTGGCACCTTGGATAGCAGCGGGCTGCGATCGGCCGTGCGGAAGCTCTACAATATTAAGCAGACGTCGGGATTAATGGTGGGGCAGGTTATTCCTGGAATGCCGGCTGCTAAAGGCGGCTTGAAGTCGCGCGATATTATTCTTACAGTGGATGGAAAGCCATTTGCTCATACCTCCGTGGCGGCCTTGATGGTGGAGCGTTTCGAGCACCGAATGCAGCAACTAAAACCTGGACAGGTTATTAAACTGGGTATTCTGCGAAATGGAAAACCCAAGACTATTACCATTACCGTGGGACAGGCTCCCACGCCGCCTAGCCGCCTGCCGCGATACTATGATCACAAACTTGGCGTAGTGGTGCACAATCTGGCATTTATAGATGCGTATTCCCGTAAACTCCCCTTGACGCAAAAGGGGGTCTACGTGGTTCTGGTGCATAACGGCAAGCCCGCATCGCTGGGAACCACACCGGTGCAGCCTGGTTACATTATCACGCGCGTGGATGACCACCGCGTAGATGATATTGTCGCATTCAAAAAACTGGTAACCCAGGCCCAGGCCACGCCCGGTAAGCCCGAGATTATTTTTGAGGTTATCAAGGGTGATGGTCGCACGGCCGCCTGTCACGTGAGTTTGAATTGAGGACGCTTCGGAACTGGGAAACACATTTGCCTTTCAGGAGGCTTTGCGGAATGGGGCAGCCAGGGGCGGCTTCCCGTAACACCGCTGGTCGTTTGAGGAACGGTTAATGCCGTATAAAGCTCCAGTTCTGCAGTTTCGTTTTCGGCAGCGCATGAGCCAGATCATGCAGCAGGCGCGCAGGCGCATGGCATTGGATCACTGGTTTCCGCATTTGGCGGTCGCTGCCGGGGCCGCGATTCTTGGCTTGCTGACCCTTCTGGACGGCCTGTCGCGGTTGTCCAAAGCGTTTCCGCTTCTTAAACAGCTTAAGCCTGTGTTACATATCGGTCAGCTTGCCATGGTTCCGGGACTGGGCGGATTGCCGGAAGCTCTGGCGGGTGCCGTGCTGCTGGCGATGTCATTCGGATTGGCATTTCGGTCGCGTTTGGCGTGGGTTATAGCGCTGATTATTTCGGCGGCAACGTTGGCGCTGATTCTGCACCAGTCAAATTTCCGGTGGGGGGCTTTGACCCTGCTCAATGGTGTGGTGCTGGTGGCGTTGATCCTGTTTTATCGCCAGTTTTCAAAATCAAGTCTGGCTACAGGAACCATGTTCAGTCTGATGAGTGTGATACTGCTTCTAGGCTACAGCGTCTTCGGTTCATTTGTTCTCGGCCAGGGCTTTGCGCCACCAATAACAAATTTAACCCAGTCGCTTTATTTTTCAGTGGTCACACTTTCGACCGTCGGCTACGGTGATATTGTACCCAAGACCAGCGACGCGCGGTTTTTTGTCATTTCTCTTATTATTCTGGGCATAACGGTTTTTGCCACGTCCATTTCCGCGGTGATTGTGCCGCTGGTCAATGGACGCATGCAGCGCCTGTTGACTGGAGAAAAACGGCGTATGAAACAGGATCATTATATTGTTATTGGTGATAATTCGTTGTCGCATAATACGTATAGAGAACTGAAAGCCCGGCACTTGGCGGTGGTTGTCATTGTGCCTAAAGAGCCTGATACGCTCTGGATGGATACAGCCGATATGCTCGTGGGGGACGCATCGGACATAGAAGTACTGCGTAAAGCGGGCGGCGAAAAGGCCTTGGCGATTTTGGCCTTGCGGGCTGATGACAGTGAAAACGCTTTTATCGTTATGGCGGCTAAGGAATTGGCGGGTAACGCGCGGACGGTGGCGGCGGTAAAGAACAGTAAAAATCTGCAGCGCATTCAACGCGTAGGGCCGGATCTGATTATTGCTCCGGATGTTCTGGGCGGGGAATTGCTGGCTATGGCCATCAGTGGAGAAGATCTAAGCGGCGATAATATATTGAAAAACCTCTTTATTTCTAAAGCCAGTGCGCCGCCGGTTGTGAAAGAAAAGAAATAAAGCAAAAATAGAGCCGTTGTGGTAACGACCGCTTTTTGTCTGAGAAAAGAAAGGACCGGGTATTCATATGCCGAGAACAGCGCGGGCCGCCATGGGCGGGATCATTTATCATGTTTCCAATCACGCGAGAACCGGCAAGACGCTGTTTCGCTCCGCGGATGATTTTCAGGCATTTGTGGAATTACTTATTGAAGCAACGTCCCACGCCTCGGTAGAAGTTTTCGGCTTTTGCCTGATGCCGAACTATTGGTACATGATTTTGCGGCCTCGTGGAAAAACCGATCTATCCAAATATATGTCATGGGTGGCCAATACGCATGTCAAGCGGTATCGGGCTTGCTATCCGCGCTCGAAGGGGAAAGTGTATCAGGGGCGATACGAAAGCCTGCCGGTGCAAAAAGGGGATGATTTTGTCAATCTCGTTGCCTATATTGAAGGTATCCCCTTGCGCTCGCGGCTGGTGAAACGCGCGGAGGATTGGGCTTTTTCGAGTCTCGGCTGTGAGAAAAAGCTGGCCCGGCAACTGCTAGGCAACTGGCCCGTGGAGCGCCCGGATCGGTGGAAAAAAATTGTCAATAAGCCGCTGGACCAATCTGTGCGAGTGCGTTTGGAAGTATGTTTACAACGTTCGCGGCCACTGGGGGACGACCATTGGAGTGCCAAGATAGCGAAAAAAACACACACTGAGTATAAGCTGCGGCCCATCGGTCGGCCTGCAAAAAAACGTGCAGGATAATTGAATGTCGGAAGAAGTGACAAAGAAAAAAATCGTCAAACGCTGGTGGAGCTGGGAAGATGCGTTGCTGATTGTTCTGCTGGCTGGTGCGCTGTACCTGCCGGGATTGGCGCGCATTCCTCTTTTTGACCGCGATGAGCCGCGGTTTGCATCAGCAGCCCGGGAGATGCTGCGCTCCGGGGATATGATCGTGCCGCGGTTTAATAGCGTGTTGCGTCCGGAAAAGCCGCCGATGATTTATTGGCTTATGGACGTCAGCTATAAAATTTTCGGGATCAGCGGCATGGCGGCGCGGTTGCCGAGCGTGCTGTTTGGCACGTTGACTCTGCTGGTGGTGTATTGGATGGCGGGGCGGCGTTTTGGCCGGGCCACGGGTTTGCTTTCGGCACTGATGCTATCGGTGGCATCACTTTATTTCGTGGAAATCCGTATGGCCACAGCGGATTCCGTGTTGATTTTTTTCACCACCGTGTGCATGGCATGCCTATGGGAGGCATGGGATTCTCAGACATCCGAAGATGGCGTACCGAAATTGCGCCCCCGCGTGGATCACCTTACGGATTCCGCCGGTGGTGAGATACTTAATGAATCGCATGTGGCGGCGCGGGGGCATGTGTCCATTGGAGTGGTGCTGATATTCTGGGCGTCGATGGCGGCGGGCATTATGACCAAGGGCGTAACGCCCATTTTTGTGCTGGCCACGATGTTAACTCTCTCGATGACCACCGGCCGCGCGGCCGACCTATGGCGCGACTGGTGGAAAAGCCCGGGCTTGGGGCGCGTTATTCACCTGCCGGAACTGTTTTTTGGATTGTTTCGTAGAGGCAACTGGGGCTGGTGGCGGCGCTTGCGTCCGCTGGCGGGCTTGGGAGTTTTAATCGTTTTGGTATTGCCGTGGTTCATCGCCGCCTGGCACGCCACTCACGGCCGGCTCGTTGAGCAGATGCTCGTCCGTAATCTGGTGCAGCGCACTTCCACCGGCCTGCAGGGCCATGGTGAACCGTTCGGATTTTACCTACTGGTAATCTGGGGTATATTCTGGCCATGGAGTGTGCTACTGGTTCCTGCGGCCTATCACGCCATACGGCGTGTGCGGGGCAAGCTGGTGATGTCCATTGACCCGTCGCCGTATCAATTTATTCTCGCGTGGGTAATTCCTTCGTGGCTGATTTTTGAATGCATTGTCACCAAAATGGTGGAATATGTATTGCCGTTATTTATCCCACTGGCGATCCTGTGCGCTGACACCCTGGTGCAAAGTTGGCACCGTATGACCGATGTGCTGGCGCCCAAGTGGTTTGCCGCCGCGCGGTGGGTTTGGATGGCGATATGGATGGGGATGGGAGTGGGTGCGGTGGTGGCGGGCTGGATGCTTTTTGCGACGCACCATCCCAACGAGTTTTATCATTTGATTCCCCTGGCTGCCGCATTGATCGCCACGGGTGCCGCGGGGGCGATTTCATGGAACCGCCCGGCCTGGCCGTATGTCACCGTGTTGTGCTTTGGCCTTACATTAATGATTGCAGACCTTTCAACGCTGCCCAGTGTCAAGGCCTTACAGTTAAGCCGCGAAGCCGGGCAACAACTGCGGCGATTGCGGGCGGAGGGCTTTGAACTGGGGGCTGTGGGATATACCGAACCGAGCCTGGTGTTTTATGCACGGGGCCACATTGACTTATTTTCCAGTCCGCAGGCGGTGCTGCAGAAAGTGCCATTTAACACCATCGGGGCGGTAAGTCGCGTGATTCACCAACGATACTGCATCGTGGCTGATCGCCGTGATATGAATTTTTTTGCCCAGCATCACATTCGATATTATGTATGGGATTGGTTTACCGG
This sequence comes from Planctomycetota bacterium, assembly GCA_021805985.1. Lineage (GTDB taxonomy): Bacteria > Planctomycetota > Phycisphaerae > WQYP01 > WQYP01 > JAMDCX01. The sequence goes on from JAJZDN010000067.1 coordinate 19,566, forward strand.
GTTAAAGGTGGCAAAAGGGCGGCCTGTGCGCATTACCCTTCTGACGAACGTAGACCCCTGGCCCAAAACCCATGCACGCAGCAGGCCGGCAAAAAGCCAGTAGCCATTGGCAATTTCCCGCATACAATAAATGTGTGATCGGCGGGTAAAGGTGGCTGTTGCCCGTGCCGGATAAAATTGGAAAAAGCCAGAGCGGATAATTTAAGGAGGTCTCATGACGGATAAAATCAGTGCCGCAACAACAACTAGTGTTCTGCCCCATAATCGCTTAGGAATTAATTACCGTGCCGTACCACCCAGGAAAATTTCAGGATTAATTATTGACGCCCATACCCACACGCGCGAGCCGGCGTTGACGCGGGAATTTCTTCGCGCGGCGGATGCCTACGGTATTGGAAGAATCTGGACCATGGCTCCGCTAGAAGATGTGGAGGCTCTACGCGAAGCATTTCCCGGGAGATTCGAATTCATTGCCATTCCCAAGTGGCAGAACCTCAGTGCCGGGGAAGAATTTGTAAAAGAGTGGCGGCGACGCATTGACGAATTCTATACGCACGGTTCGCGCTTAATTAAATTTCACAATGCCCCCGGCACTCAGAAACGCATGGGCATGAATCTCGATCATCCGGAAATGCAAAGCATCATGCGGCAGGCGTATGATCTGGGCTATCACTTCATGACCCATGTAGGCGATCCGAAAGCCTGGTTCGGAGAGGGAAAAAAATATGATCCGAAGGATGGGCACAAAAGTTTTATTGAACAATTTGCCATGCTCGATCGCATGCTGGAAAAATATCCTGATCGTGTACACCTTGGTGCGCATATCGGCGGCAGCGTGGAGGAATTAGGGAACCTGCAGATCCGTCTCGACCGATTTCCGCATTACATTGTGGACTCCAGCGCCACCAAATGGATTATTCGCGGTATTGCCCAGCAGCCCCTGGAGCCGGTGCGGGAATTCTTTATCCGTAATCAGGATCGCATTCTTTTTGGCAGCGACCTGGTGGTTGGCGAAAAATATGATTTCGACCATTACGCCAGTCGTTACTGGGTGCATCAGCAGCAGTGGGAAACCGATTATTTCGGAGAATCTCCCATTGACGACCCGGATGCCGAGAAGGGTATTCCCCAACTGCACGGCCTGAATTTGCCCGCAGAGGTGCTGGAAAAGCTATACCGCACCAATGCCGAAAAGTGGCTCTTTGGAAAGGTACTAAGGGAATCTTCCGTGAGCTGTTGACCCTCATCCTGGTGGGGTCCCGGGCGTTTTCCGGTGCCGGAAATTTTTATTTGAATTTTCTACTTGACAGAATAATGATTGGTGATATATAATGTAAAAATGTAAGCGGTTTCATTTTTGCCGCATAACTGTGGAAGCCTTGGGCAATCTTTTCTGGAATTCTTACAGGATAGGCCAAGGCGTACCGTAAGAGGTCAATTTGTTGGGCAAGTAGGAGAATGTTCCGCCACGGGATTGCGGGCGCGCGTTTTGAGAGCCGAGTCAGAACTGCGTGTGTTTTTATACCGGGTGATGTAAGCGGTTGCATAGTCAAGTGTAGATATTGATATTGGTTTAGCGGGGCTGCGAGGTCTTTCTTTTCCGGTGCGTCACTTTTTTGGGAGGTCACTGATGAAGACAAACACTATTTTATCCTGTGCTTCCGCGCCACGCCCGCACGATGCGTGTGGTATCGGGCAGAGGCGATCGGTGCAGCCTGTTGTGCCGAGAGCCCGGGCTTGTGTCAATGGCGCTGCTTTTACACTGGTTGAATTGCTGGTTGTGATCTCAATTATTGCGCTATTAATTTCACTGTTGCTGCCAGCATTGGCGATGGCCAGGGCGGATGCGGAATCTACGGTATGCCTTTCGAATCAGCAGCAACTGGCGCTGTCCAATCTTGAATTCAGCCAGATTCACGAAGGCTTTATCCTGAAAGACTGGTTCAATGGGCTATGGCCCAATGGGATTGAAGACGGGCCATTCTACGGATCGGCTCAGATCTGGGACGGCAAATCCACGAGCACCGTCACCGATTGGTCATGGGATCAGTACCTGTGCCGTAAGTATCTCGATGGGAACCTGGGAGTTTTCCGCGATCCGGCGGATACCACCAATAACACACGGTGGAATAGTACTACGGCGGAACTTCCCGGTTTTGTCCCGGCGTCCTACAGAATGGATTTCAGTAATCAGCCGGGAGATCCTGGAAACCCCGGAGAGCCATATCAATTCGCGACGGCTTACAATGTTCGTCAGGTGTCGAATCCGCAGGAATCCATTCTGATCTGCGATGGCGATTATTACGGCCCTTATTGGCAGTACGAAGGCGGGATTGACATCGTGAATGGCCCCAACACCCAGTGGGGAGCATCGCCGACCTATCCGACTGTGGTGGGCAACATTGAAACCGTCGGAGTTACTGTCAAATGTTGTGGACGGGAGATTTTCAGGCGGCTGATTTCTTGATCCCGTCTTCGTAAATAATCCCGACGATAATATCCTTAATCTGTTCGGCTCCATTGAGTCGCTGGAAGTTTC
>JAJZDN010000180.1 GCA_021805985.1 Planctomycetota bacterium
ATGATGAAGGCGATGACACGGATCCACTCAAAGCGCTTGAAAATCTCGATTCCCAGCAATCACGCCGCTAAGGAACCATGCCGAAAGAATATATGATCCGCAGTGGATTTCATAGGCCACCAGTGCAGCCGCCAGTGCGGTACTCCAGCCAACGTGCGATCAAGGTTTGGTCCAGTTCTCCAGAGGCAGGTCTGGGATTCTGGCGAATTCTCTTACAGATAACGTATCACAGCCGCTTCCGCCTTTGCGCCTTACGCGGCTGCCTCCGCTCCGCCATGAAGTCCGCAGTGAACATGCCGAGTCCCTTTTCCAGTATGTCCCATTCCTTGCCGGGCGGAACAAGATTGACCAGATCATCGAGCCGGGCGATTCCCACTTTTCGCGTGCGAAAACGAAAAGCCTTAGGCAATCGCACCGCTTGGCTGCGTCCATTTGTGAATATTGCCGCAGTTTCCATAGACGCCGTCAATGGTATATACCACGCGGTATATCATAACCGCGAGGTGGAACAATCGGCCCCGCCCCGGTGTTTTGTCACACCCACAAATTGACCCAGGGGGTCGTGGGCGCGAAGCGGCGCGGGATCGGTTAATATTCCGCCGTGAAAAAGAGCTTGGAAATTTTGGCGACCGGGCCGTTTACGGCCGAACAGACTACCGTGGCGATCACCGGACATTTACCTCCCCCACCGGAAATTCTGCACCGAATTGAGGCGCTATGGGACGACTATATGCTGGCGGCAAGCCGCGATGGCAGGATGCTTTTTAACAGCTCCGTTGCCTGTTTGAAAAGTGCCGCAGTTTCAAATGGAATACTGAGCCTGGAACTCGCAGCCACAGATTACAAAACATTTCTGGTTACAACCTTGCGGGACCGGGCCTGGTTTGAAGTCAACTCCCCCGCCGCCATGACTCCCGCACTGGGCAATAGTATTCTTCTTACGCACGGCGATATGGCTTATCTGGGCGTGCGCAGCAACCGGGTGGCGGCCTATCCCCATTGGGCGCATCTATTTGGTGGCGTGCTGGATTGGCCGACCCATTGGAACAACAGGGCAGAGATGCTTTTGGAACATTTGTATAAAGAGCTTGAAGAAGAACTGGGACTTGCGCGTGATGATCTGGCCGCCCCGCCGTACGTCCTGGCATTGATGCGTGATCCGATACTGGCCCAGCCCGAGCTGGTGTGGCGCGGGAAATTAAAACACCCACTAACGGTGCGGACCCACGCCCTGAGTGCGGATGAACATGACGCCATTCTCGCTGTGCCAATGGCCGCCGTCCTGACGGCCAGTCCGCCGGCCACGCCCGTAAGCCGCGCAGCGATAGCCATGGCGTACCAACCCAGCGACAACGCGATTCTGTAACGCCCTCCTTGCCGCACCAGTTAGGCTACCGGTACCTCTTCGGCGACTTACCGCGGACTGCGGATGGTGCACCGCGGCTCGGGAAGATTACAGGCTGCTTTTATCCTTGGCGCAAGACGTTAGAATACGAATGCGGCATCGCATGCTGCGGCTTTTCAAGGCAGAAAAGACGCTGCGGTGCAACAGACGGATCCAAGGGACCCGTCCGAGTTCAGCCCGCTTCTGATGAATCGCGGGCTTTTGCGGAGCCACCGATAAACAGGCGGGCTTAACGGAGAATGTATCGATATATGTTTTCATGTACTCATATATATTGTCCAGCGTTGCGATTGCGGATACACGGGGACTGCGGAGTCGGCCTGTTTTGAACAGCACGGAACAATCAGATACACGACCGGCTGCCGTGCGCGTGCCGCTGGATCGCTCCAAACAAGCGGCGGAATATTTACGATCCGCCAGCGGCGGCGTCATGGGTACGTTGGCGCATTTCTGGGAACGATTATCCTTAACCCCCCCGCTGGCGCGGGATGATCTGCACCTGGTGGCAGTTACAAAGAAGCCCGCTGCACCGGCCAGCATAAATTTCACAACTGCTTGTGGCGCAATGCTTTATGTCCCAAAGGCCCACCGAGCCGAGGTGCTTGCATCCAGCAATGAAACCGCCGAGGCCCTATGTGATTATCTGCAAACCTGGTGGGACAGTAATCCAGCACAAAAGACTACTGCCGTGACTGCTGCACTCCCCATCCCCCCCCTGCCCATCAATTACGTAACCGGATTGGCCGCAGGTGTAAAGGCGATGACCCCCCGCCTGCTCAACATGGTCAATCGCAAGGCAGCCGCAAGACAAACCGTGAACATTATGATGACGCTCCCGCCGGACCAGCCTGCGCCCTTGTGCCCCAAAGTTCGACTGGCGCGCGATGGGGATGAGCCGGTGCTACACCGCTGGCGGAAACTGTACAATCAGGAACGGGGAATCTTATTTGATGCCGATATCAACGCTTGGATCGAATCACGCAATGTTTGCGTCCACGAATCTAATGGCGAAATTGTCGCTCTTGCAAAATTTGATTTAGCTTTGACCACGACTATTGAAATCGGTGGTGTATTTACATTTCCGGAATATCGCAAGCAAGGCTTTGGAGGGGAGCTGGTATACGACATGGCATCCCGAATTCGACAAATGGGAAAAACACCGGTTTTGCAGGTAGATGCGGAAAATGATCCAGCCCTGATGCTGTATCAAAAAATGAACTGGGTCGAGCTAGGCCGTCTCGCGAGAGTCTGGCTAAATTCCGCAGCATAAATTAAGTTAATCCTCGACAGGCCCGTATATGTTCTACGTGGAACATTCACCAAGTGATGCGGTGGCGATCAAAGAACTGGATCTCATCCCCTTGACGTAACCCTTCCCATGTTAGACAATGTTCCACGTAGAACATTGATTGCAAATGTACGGAGAATCTCCCATGGCAGCTCAGGCACGACTCGGCAGGGGACTAAACGCGCTGATTACCCAGCGAACTAAGCAACCTGTATCACATGATCAAATGAATACCACCCGTGGTAGTTCTGAAGCAGATAATCCACAACATCCGTCAGTTGCAGTTGATCAACACATACGCATTTATGAAATATCAATTGATCAAATTGATGATAACCCAGCCCAACCGCGACAAAATATGGATAGTGGTGCGCTTTCTGAATTAGCTCAATCCGTTCGAACCCACGGAATATTGCAACCAATTTTGCTCAAACAGGTGGGGCAACGCTACCAACTGGTCGCCGGACACCGCCGCACTGCGGCCGCTAAGCTCGCCGGCCTGCTCACCGTACCCGCCATAATCCGCACCGATACCACGCCGGAGCAGCAAATTGAGTGGGCGCTCATCGAAAATATTCAGCGGCAAGACCTTAACGCCATCGAAAGAGCCAAAGCCTATAGCGCCTATATTCAACGGTTTTCAATGACCCATTCGCAAGCAGCGGAACGCCTCGGCGAAGACCGCACCACCATCACCAATTTTCTACGCCTGCTGGATTTGCCGGGGGACATCCAAGATTTGCTCATCTCCGGAGCGCTTTCAACGGGGCATGCCAAAGTGCTCGCAGGTATTGATGACGCAGATCGCCAGACTGCCCTGGCCGCCTTAGCTGCGCAACAAGGTCTAAGCGTGCGGCGTTTGGAAGCGCTGGCCCGCGAAAGCGGGGCGGCCGCACCCCGTGTTCCCAAGCCCGGCGCCATTCGCACGCCCAATGTGCTGGATATGGAACAACGCATCTCCCGGCAACTGGGCACCA
>JAJZDN010000068.1 GCA_021805985.1 Planctomycetota bacterium
AGCGAGCCAGTAACCGGGACCCGCACGTTCATCGCGTCGTTGTTACTCCAATCGCGTGGCTGCGTTACAGTTAATTGCGGCTGACCCGCGTAAAGCTGTGCGGCGGCCGTGGCTATGCACGATTGAAGGAGTGTCCAATTTACTGGCCACGTCTCAATGTCCAGCGAAAGTATTGCGTTTTGAGCTTTCGCTTCATTGACGGCTGACTGCAAACCTGACTCATTAACCATCAAAGAACCCTGCGGAGATGCCTGGGTGATGTACTGCTGGTAGGCGGTTAGCACGCGCGGATAATGCGAAGTCGGCTTTCCCGGACAGTCGTCAATTGCATCAAATATCATCGCCATGCGACACCTCCTGAATGGTTATGCGGGCTTTCAACAACGACATCGGGCCGAAGCCCTATCGGCTCGCTGCTCCAATTCAGATCCGCCTTAGCCGCGCCACGCCGCTGCTCGATGCGATCATCCTGCATCCGCAGGATCGCCGCGTGAACACGCTCTGCCTCGGCCTCTTCCGGCGTCACGCCGTGCGGGCAGCAAAGCTCGCAGATACGCACGTCATGTTCAATCTGTTCGACGTTGCTCATGTAAATACTATTCCAACAAGCCCAACCAACATCAAAAACACGGCGAACGCCACCCACAACCAGCTAAACTCCGGCCTCCACTCGCCAGGCTGTTCCGGATCAAAGATCATGGCATTTGACTCCTCAATGGTATCTGAACCCCGTTTGCTTTTGCCAGTGCGGTGACGACAATTAGGATGCGTTCCTGATCCTGTCGCGCATGGCGCAACGATGCTTGAATGCTCGAAATCGACTGCTCATGGATCGCGGACGCTTGCTCGAGCTTCGCCACCGCCACGGCATTAGAACTGTACGAATTGACCATTGAGATAGATGCAATCACAACCGCAGCCATTGATCCTAAAGCCGTAAACGCCGATACCGGTTTTTCCACTTTGAAACTCCTTAAATCGCCCTTCCGCCGTTGCACGCGCTCCGGCCCAGAGCAGGGGAGGTCAGCCATCGGGTAAACACAGCGGATGACAGTCCCGGTGGCCTTGGTGATTTTATGCCGGGGCCGTTGCGGTGCTTCTCACAGCCGCAACAGCCGCCGGAGAAGCTGCCGGGATTAAGGTTTTCAGTTCAGCGAGTAACGATGCAATCTTGGTATCGTTCGCTGTCAAGGCTGCGTTGGGCTGAACAGTAGCGTGCCCATTTATCGCCGCCACAATAGTTTGAACGGCCTGAATTTCAGACGGCAGCATCGTCATTTCGGCCTGTGCAAGCTGCAAAATCAAAGCAATCATTGCCGGGTTCATTTTTTTCTCCTTATGGTTTGGTTGTGGTGACAGGATTCAGCGCCGCGGCGGCGGCCAGTGCCGTCGTGGCCTGCGTAAGATCGGTATTGGCGGTCGATGTGTCTCCGGACTGGTAAGCGGCGTCGGCGGCGGCAATAGCCTTGGCGGCCACGCTTTCATAGTTGTAGGCCGACGTGAGCGCGGAGCCTTTCAATAGACCGGCTTGCGCGGCGGCAATCGTGCCTTGGATGGCCACCTCAAGCGAAAGCTGCTCGGCTGCAATTTGCGTGGATATTTGCGCGGGCGTGTTAATCTGGGAGCACCCGGCCACGGTCATGGCCATTAACGCCGCCAAGGCTATGAGAAACCGTTTCATCTGAAACTCCTTATGACATAACAATACTTATCGTCAGCCATCTCGCGCCCCCATTGTATCAAATCGGGAACCATAGACGCATCATCCATCGCAACTGACTCCGGAAGATCATATTGGAAACGCACAATCGTATAGCTGATGCCCCGCAGTTTATCGCGAAGCTCGGCCTCCGAACGCATATTGTCTTCCCCCATGAATGCCGAGGCCAGTCTCGGCACCCATTGGGGAATGCCCCAGTCCCCATTGCCACGCGGGGCCGAGTTCTTTGTCCTGCCACAGCCAAATGAAAGAATTCGATGATGCTGCCCAGGGGCAAGCCTCTCGGCAAACAGAACCGCTTCAAGAACTGGATTGTTGTCCTCAAATGCCCCGTCAATCCATCCCTGCCATGCGGGAAAGAATGTGGGAGCCGCGCTGGTTCGCATGGCGGCGTCAACGGGCGAGCAATCTCGTTCGGTAAGCAGGATATTGTCACACATCGCGCCAAACGCGGCCCGTTGAAAATAGGGAGCGGACGTAACGCCCCAAGGCAGATCGTCAGGCTGCGACTCTCGAATGATGGACTGAACCGCCTTGAGCCGCCCCGATGATCCATATTTTGCGATCATGGGATTGATGGTTCGCCAGAGGCTTCGGGAAAATATTTGATCGGAGATTTCTTGAGCTTTGGAAAGAAGGTATGCGGGAAGTTGACCTTGTGACAATGCGACTGCGATCATGCCCCATGCGGACGTGCCAACAAAGGATTGCGGGTTGAAGATAGTGCCGTCAATGGCGTACTTATTGTGGCGCAACGTACTCCAGCAGGACAGGCCCATCCACCCTCGCACGCCTCCGCCGTCACCACAGATAATGTCCATAAACAACCTTTCTGTTGCCTATCGTGTCATGCGGCGTGCCGCGCGTCAATAAGTTTGCGAATAAGGGCGAATCCGCTTGTAGCCCTTGCGGAACGGTTCTAATCATTGTGCATCCTCGCTTGACAAGATTTTCAAAGTCAACTATAGTGAACTACATGAGATATAAAATAAAACGCACAGTGGAGATTGATGTGCCGGATGGATTGACCCTCAATCAGCTTCGTTCCGTGATTGGTCGCACTTATCAAGGTGCCAAGATATGGGCTGCGAGCAACGGATATAAATATACGCGCGAGAACGACCGTATGGGTAAACGCGAGATGCAACTTAAAACAATGCCACCGGGCCTTACTTTGACGGAACTGGCAACGCGCCTTGGTTGTTCTCGTGCGGACGCGCGTTCGCGTGTGGCGCTCTTCGGTTACCAATTGGCAAAGCCGGATAAGATCCGTGCTGAATATGACTGGAAGTCAGTGAATTGGGAGAAGCCTGACGCTCTCATTGCCTCCGAGACAGGCATCACGCGAGAGCGTATACGACAAGTTCGTCGACAGCTTGGAAAACCACGGTCGCCGTACCATCGAATCCGCCTTCCATCCGCGTTTTGCGAGTGGAAGTGGCCAGCGGATAAAAGTTAAGTTCCCGAGGAGTTTGGCTGACAAGGAGTGGACGTTTGAATTTCCGGGGCAATAGACATGGGCTGAAATTCTTGACACCTCTATACTGATTCGTGCATAGTGGACGCAGGAGTCTCTATGCCAAAAGCGATAACAACCAGTGTGGAGAAGCGCGGGAGAGGCCGTCCTCGCTTCCAAATTGACAAGAAGTTACTTAAAAAAATGGCTTACGCCGGATGCACTCTCGCTGAAATAAGCGAATATTTCAATGTTGATCGCAACTATTTCAGCAGGCCGGAGTGGCAAGTCATCATTAAAAAAGAACAGGCACGCCTTCGCTACAAGATTAGAACGTGGCAAAATAAGTCTGCGTCTGAAGGCAACGGCATAATGCTCACACACCTTGGCAAGCATGTGCTCGGCCAGACTGACGATACGAATCAGCAAACCGGCAGCACGATCAACATCAATTTTGTAGGAGTAATAAGTGGCGAAAAAGCCTCCGACATCAATGCAGCCAGAGACAGTGCAGCTAGGGGCCAAATACCAGAATTTGTTTCAGACCAATAGCGAGATCGTGCTTCTCGAAGGACCGTCTGGAACCGGCAAAAGCACCGCGTCCATGCTGTATCTATTCACAATGGCAGACCGCTATCCAGGCGCTCGCATTCTCATCGCGCGGAAAACACGCGCTTCTATGTCGGAAACTGTCCTTAAAACCCTTGAGACGCTTCCTCATGGAAAGTGGCTTGCACGCACATCCGGAGGTCAACGGGCGTGGCGTCAGAAATATATCGAACGCAACGACAGCGAGTATATCATCCTTGGATTGGACAATGTTGATCGCATTATGTCGGGCGATTATGACATCATTTATCTTTGCGAGGCCACCGAATGCTCGCGGCAGGAGTTTGAGAACCTTGTAACACGTCTGCGTAACGGCGTTACCCCAATCCAACAGATCATCCTGGACTACAACCCAAGCCACCCGCTGCACTGGATCAATCAGCTAAAGGATGTTGAAACAGACCACGGAACAATCAAGGTTGAACGCATTAAGACAAACCACAAGGACAACACGGTTCTGTGGGATGCCGCCAATGCGCGATGGACTGAACGCGGCACAAAATACATGGCCCACCTTGAGGCCACCCTTACAGGTGTGCGGCGCAGGCGTCTACTGCTCGGCGAGTGGGCAGCCAGCGAGGGTCTTGTGTATGCGGAGTACGAGCGATGCCTTGTAATGGGCGGAAAACTGGACGTTCCAGCGTCCCGTGTGGCGGTTGGAGTTGACTGGGGATGGACGAAGCCAACGTGTTTCTCTGTGGGCGTTCTGGACACCAAAGATACGCTTCATATTGTGGACGAAGTGTATCGCGAACGCATGTCACGCGAAAACCTCGAAAGCGAGGCGAATCGCATCATGGAAAAATGGGGTGCGGAGGTATTCTATTGCGACGCCCGCCGCCCTGAAGCGATCCACGAATTGCGTTCACTTGGCATCCCGGTTAGACCCAATAAGCTCCAGTCCATTGAATCGGGAATAAGTCTTGTTGAACAGAGAATAATATCCGACCGGCTCAAGGTCTGGGACTGCTGCGTGGCAATGCGCAAAGAGTTCGGATTTTACGAATACGACGATCACCAGCAGCCTGTAGATGCCAACGATCATGCCATGGATTCTTTGCGTTATCTGGTGGCAGGGATAGACTATGTTAAATCAGTGCCCGACGCCATGGACACCGAAGGCGTTCAGGAGGAACTGCGTGCCAGGCTTGGATTAAAGGACGTTGAGGCCGAGCCGGAACTGTCCTTTATCGAGCGGTGGGAGAAGTGGCGCAACGAGGTTTGGGCCTCAGATGAGGAGTTTGTCTGACCACAGGTAGCATGACAGCGTGGACAACGGGGCTCAGCTCTGTTTTCGGATACAACGACGACCGTATTCTCGCCAGCGATATGCAGTTGCTGACCGAATACATGACCAACGATGCGGTCTTCACCGTTGCGGACATCAACGCCCGAAGTATGCAGAAGTTGCCGTGGAGAGTGTATGCAACTGATGCACAGGAGGCCAAGAAGTGGCACGCGGAGGCAATCACAAAACCCGAAGCCGATAAATTGCGAGAACGTGGCTCTTTGTTGCCAGAAGTCGATTGGGCAATTCGACATGGCACTTTGTATGAATTACGCGATCATCCGTGGCAACAGACGCTCGACGATCAAGGAACGGATGCGGCAGGCCCGGTCTTGCGTTACTGGACCAGTATAAATATCGACATATTTGGGGCCGCTTACTGGTACTTCAAACATATGCAGCCGGTGCGAACGGACATACGGAAATTACAACCGTTTCAGTCCATGGTAAAACTGGATTCATCGGGCCATATTGTTGAATTCATGTTCATGCCATACTTTCCCGGCAACACCACTACGCTGCTGATACCGCCTAAACAGATTGTGGCGTTCCGTGTGCCAGGCCCTGTGCTCGCCGACGCAGAGCGGCATCCGGGCCTTCGCAGCGGTTATCGCATGGCACATGCGTCTTATGGCTGGACACGCTGGCAGGACGCCATGATGACCAATCGAGCGCGGCCGGACGCCGTGTTCACGCCCAAGGAAATAATCTCAAGCAAGTCCGAGATAAGGCGTTTGGAGGGGCTTTTTAATCAGAAAAACCTCGGCAACCAATCAGGCCGTGTGATGGTAAGCGAGAAGCCGGGCGAGATCACGCCGCTGTCATACCCCCTTGCAGACATCAATTCGTTGAAAATCAACCAAGAAGCCGTGCGGCGTATCGCGGGCGTGTTTGGCGTTCCGGAAGCGTTGTTGTCCAAGGATTCGACGTATGCGAACGCAAAGGCCGCGTTCGATCAACACGCTCGCCTGACGCTCTTGCCGCGGTGCGCCCTGATGGAATTCTATCTCTATCAGTTCAGCCGCGTCGTCTACGGCGACAAGATATGCGCTATATTCGACAGCCCCATTCCCGATGACATTAAGAACAAGGTGCTGGCAACCAACGCCTTGGTGGCGGCTGGCTCAATTAAAATTAACGAAGTTCGAGCATCTTTTGGATATGACCCGATTTCACAAGGGAACGCTTTGGCTACTCCGATAAAGCCGCAGTTGACTGATCCCAATATCGCAGGGAAGCCTCCAAAAGAATCGCAGCCAGACCGTGTTGCAACTGCGGATCGTGTGCCGGAGGAAAACGAAGGACGTGAACGGGCCATTCTTCCAGCGGTCACAAAGGAACCTGAAATTATCGCCGTTTCGACAGTCGTTCCAGATCGCAAAAAAATTGACGTTGACGAGCTTATTAAGATTAATGAAGCCGTTTCACGCGGGCGGCTCATGCGATCTGTTGCGATCAACAGTGTGTGTCACGTCTACGGACTGGAACAAAAAGAGGCGGCGCAACTTGTCGGCTATCCGGTTGAAAAGCGGGACAAAAAGAAAAAACCTGAAAAAACCGAACCTAAAAAGCCCACGATTTTGAATCGTGACGACAGCATGGAATCCCAATTTGTGAAAGCGTATGTATCGTGGTTGCTTTCATTACGCCCCGGTATTCGGGGCCAGACACCTGAATTTGGTGGACCTGCAACCGAAAATGTTGTGGCGATGCAGGGTCAGCTCACAAAAGCAGCCGCAGATGAGGCTCAAAAACAGATCAAGGAAGCTCATCCGGACGCCGAAACTTCTCCCATGACAGTGGCGGAAGCGGATGCTATCGCTAAGGCCCAAATGGATAAATGGGGACCTTTGATGTGGGAGGCAACCGTCAATGGAATCAATAAAATTGAAGCTGCTAACCCAGAGATGCCTAAGCAGCAGGCTGAAGATGAATACTTTGGCTCTATTGACCAACGTGCGTACGATATAGCGAGCGATCAGGCGTTTCGCTCGCGTTCTGTAGGCCACAAATGGGCCATCGACAAAGCGGGTGGCACCATGGTATGGAGAACCGCCGAGGATGAAAAAGTGTGCCCATTCTGTGCGGCGCTTGACGGGGTGCCGGCGATCAACGGCCAATTTCCGTATGGGGCGGCCATGATTGAAGGTCCACAGGATTCGCATACGAATTGCCGATGCTACATTGATTACCAAGGAGTCTAAAATGGATACCATCTATAAAGCCAGTGCAACCGTTGACGACGTGAACCGAGAGCGGCGCGAAGTGACTGCCATCCTCGGAACGCCTTCGGTTGACCGCGACAACGAAGTGGTGCTCCCAGAAGGTCTTGAAAAACGAAATTACGCCGGCATTACTAATTTGCTTAACCACAATCCCAATTTGCCAATCGGCAAAACGTCATGGGTGAAGGGTGACAAAGACAAGATCATCGGACGCTATACAGTGACGGGCAAGACGGCGCTTGGCAACGACGTGTTTGAACTTCTCAAAGAGGGAATCCTAAGCGGCCACTCTATGGGCTTTATTCCCAGTGCCGCGTCGCCGCCAACACAAGAGGAAATCGCGGCCAATCCTTCGCTCGCGGGCGTGCGCAGAATTCACCGGCGGTACGAATTGGTGGAGTTCGGTCCCGTATCGACTCCCGCGAACCGCGACGCCTTGACAGTATCGGTTCGCAAGTCGCTTTCGCCGGAAACGCTTAAGTTGCTGGATATTGACGGCAATCCGCTGCCGGAGCCAGTGCAAAAAGACTCGAAGGATACGAAGCTGAATCGCGAGACTGTTACGCACGCACGCGCCTTGATACGCGAAGGTAAAGTTGAAAAAACAGCCGACTGGTCATTTACGCCTGCCGACGGAGATGCGTTACTCGGCCCTGACAAGGATGATTGGACAGCGTATGCGTGCGCTCATCTTGGCGTGGACGAAGGGCAAACCAAAAACACCAAGGCACGATGGAATTATCCGATAATCAAAGATGGTAAAGTGTGGATTCATGGGCTGCACGCGGCAGAGGGGCGTGCAGCCGCACAGGGTCTTACGGCGATTGCTGAAGCCGCCAAGGGCCTCTTTGATGAAGCCACCGGCGAGTCGCCAAAGACTACAAAATCGTCGGAGTCCATCCGCGTAAACCGTGCGGGCGTGTCGCACGCGAAGGCACTCATACGCGAAAAGAAGATCGACAACGGCCCGTGGGACTTCACTGCGGCGGACGGAAACGCCCTGCTTGGCCCCGATGGCGATGATTGGGTAGCATACAGTGCGGCCCATATTGGCGTCGATGACGCGGAGACGGTGAATACAAAGGCTCGATGGAAATATCCCGTGATAAAGGACGGAAAGGTTTTCACACACGCTCTTTCAGCGGCGCAAGGGTACGCCAATCGGCTCGGATTGGATGCCATTGCCGACACGGCAAAAGAACTCCACGCTCTTGCATCTCCGAAGGCCAAGTGCAGTGAGGGGTATTTGCTTAAAAAATTGGACAAACATTTTGACACCTGTTTTGCCAAGTAGTAATTTGGCACACAGTTGATGAACACGCGACGAGACGGTGGAACGATCCGACGTGATGTTTACGGCGAAAAGACGTTGTTTTTTTTTACTGTAACTATCACAAAAGGATCATTCTATGAAAACGCTTGTACGTCACCTCAAAGGTGAAAAAAAGGGTCAAACCGAACTGCTTGATGCTGATGAAGCCAAGAAGCTCGTCGACGCGAAAGCTGCCGACGAAATTGATCGGGATGACGAAACCGAGGAGGAACGCAAAGCTCGCATGTCCTCGAAAACCAAAACCACTTCCGACGATGACGATGATGAAGATGACGAAGACGCCAAAAAGGCGTTCAATTCTGTTGTCGAAAAACTGACTGCTGTTGTACAGCGGGAAGTGAATGTCGCCGTCACGAAGCAGGTTGGACAACTCACAAAAGGCCTTTCGGACGGCCTGACGATTACCACCAAGGATAATCGTTTGGACGACCGCACAAACGGATTCTCCAGCATCGGCGAATTCTTCCATGATGTGGCGATGGAAAAAACACAGCACGTCACGTCAAAAAAGATGGCCGCATACCGCCAGTTCCTTAAAGACTGGGACCTTATTCAGAAGGCTGACGGTATGTCGGAAGGAAACACCAACCTCGGCGGTTCTTTGGTGCCCGTTGAGTATTCAGACCAGCTTTATCGGGATGTTATGCAGGAATCCCCGCTCTGGGGCAAAGCTCGCAAATACCCGATTTCGATGGGTGCGTCCATTGTTATCCCAACTCGCACGACCACCAACTACGGCCAGACGGCCAGCGGCGGAGGCTCGCTGGGCCAATGGACTACTCCTGACGGGACGATAATCCCGCCCAAGGCCCCCACCTATGGTAAGGTAACCTTGACGCTCAATAAGTGGACCACCCTGTTACCCGTTACCGATGAATTGCTCGCTGACAATAACGTGGCGCTCTCCACATTCATTGTTGAGGAAGGCATCATCGCCATGGCCTACGATATGAATGCCGCGTTCATCAATGGGAGCGGTTCTGGGCAGCCTACTGGCATCCTCCAGAGTGTCAACAATCCGGCCTATTATGCCACTCCCGGCAATCTTGGAACGGCGATTGGTGTTGATCGCCAAACTGCCGGAACCATCCAGTATGCCGATTTGGTGAATATGCGTGCGCATCTGTGGACTGTTCGCCCCAACGACCGTAAGGACGTTGTTTGGATTGCTCACCCGGACGCCGAAGCACAGTTCGAGCAGCTAAAGGATTCCGCTGGCCGCAACCTGTATTATGCCACGGGCACAATACAACAGTCGCCAGTTCCGCGTCTGTTCGGAATACCTGTGGTGTACAGCTACCACTGCGGTGCAGTTGGAACGGAAGGCGACTTGATTCTCGCCGATCTCGGCCAGTATTTCACTGCCACCAAGCAGGGCGGCGGAATTCAGACCGCGATGTCGATTCATCTGTATTTCGCATCCGACGAAACCGCCTTCCGCACGGTATTCCGTGTGGCCGGGCAGCCCGCTCGAAACACTGCGTTAGTTGTCCCCAACAGCGGCAATGTTCGCATGGGATTCGTCGCATTGAATTACGTTGGCTCCTAATATATCGCTTCTCCATCCATGGGGGTTTTGGCTCTACGGCCAAAGCCCCTTTTTTATTTGTATTGACGAAATATCAAAATGTGGTACTGTGAGCGTCCATATCCACCATCTGTGGCGTATGGAGAACGACGTGGAAAATGGAATCAACTGGTATTGGAAGTCCGAGAGACCGGAACTAACGGTAATGATGCTCACCATTCCCGGTCGCGAGTTATTACTGGATTCTCTGCTTAAAAATCTTGATAACCAGTGGAGCACTCACGTTGAAATACTTATTAACCGAGACGAAAAGACCAAGACGATTGGACGCAAGCGGCAGGAGTGCCTGGATGCGGCAAAAGGACGGTATGTCGCTTGCCTGGACGACGACGACAACGTATCAGGCGATTATATCGAGTCCATACTTTCGGCAACTTACCGCAATTCCGATGTTATCTGTTTTGATCAAGAGGCCACCATCTCGCACGGCAATCCATTTCGGGTATCGTTCTCAATCTACAATCCGTTCAACGAGCAACTAAAGCTCATTGGTGGCAATTATCAGCCAATCAAACGAAAGCCGTTCCACATGTGTTTTTGGCGATCCGAGATTGCTAAACGGCACGCATTTCAGGACGTTTCCTTTGGCGAGGACTGGAAATGGTGTGAATCCATGCTCAAGGAAGTCCATACGGAAACGCGGATCGAAAAGATTCTGCATTAT
The DNA here is from genome assembly GCA_021805985.1 of Planctomycetota bacterium. GTDB lineage: Bacteria > Planctomycetota > Phycisphaerae > WQYP01 > WQYP01 > JAMDCX01. Next base: position 10,884 of record JAJZDN010000068.1, read on the forward strand.
TATTTCTATCGCACCGGCGTTTCCACATCATAAAAAGGAGGAAAATTGGCCAGTCAATACAACGAAGATGAGATTATCGCACGACTTCTCCCGGAAGCTACTGGCCACTACATGGATGTTGGATGTGGTTCACCGGAGAATCTTTCCAATACCCACACACTGTATCGACGCGGGTGGCGTGGTTTATGCGTTGACCCTCGGTTCGTGTTTAACAATACACTGTCCGGCGCATGGAAACAGTCCAGGCCGGAAGATGTTGTGCGTGCGTGGGCCGCAGGATCGTCTAAAGGACTTGTTACAATGCACGTACCAGAGGATCACGAGCTAACTTCCATCGTGGATGGATGGTCAGGCCAAAAGGACGTGAAGGTTGTTGAGTACGTTACGATGTCGCTGGCCGATATGTGGCGCGAAGCGGCCCCCAGGGAATTTGGACATTCTCCCGACTTTTTGTCGATGGATATTGAAGGCGCGGAGGGACTGGCGATCATATCGAACCAATGGGAGAATTTTCGCCCAAAAGTACTATGCATCGAATCGCTGGAATATCGTTCGGGCGTAGCATTATTCCATGAATGGGAGCCGATTCTTTTGGGACATGGATATGAGTTTGTGGAAGCGGGCGACGGAAATCTGAACCGCTTCTACCGCCTTGGAGTTGGAAATTGAATATTATTGTTTCAACTGGTTTCGGCCATCCGCGATATGAAGCAATGGTATCCAGACTGAAGGCTGCCGTGAAGGGTGCAGGCGGCGATATATTTGTTCTGGACGCCGAGGTGGCAGCCGCCATGCACGCCAAGGCCAAGTACAGCTTCAAGCCACAAGCGATTGAATTGGCTCTTGATAAATATGGGTGGCGCAACGTAGAGAGAATCCTATGGCTTGATTCATCCGTTGTTCCCGATATGAGTCGGATGCGTGAAATCTGGGAGGCGATTGACGATCGTGGTGTTCTGCTGTTCGAGGATAAAGGGTGGACAATCGGCCAGTGGGCGTCGGATCAATGTCTTGCGGCGATGGACGTGCCTCGCGAATCCGTGATGAAACTACCGATGGGCTGGGCCGGAGCGGTTGGCCTGAGGGGCCGAAACCCCAACGTTGAGATGGCTTCCAAGTTTTATTTAGCGTGGCTGCACTATGCGAAAGATGGAAAAGCCTTTGACGGCCCTCACACCAACACGGCTGCAATTCCATATCTGAAGTCCAACTTACTCCCATGCGATGAACCCCGTAGCGGCTTTTGTTCTGATGACATTCGGGTCTATGGACATCGCCACGATCAGACAGTTGCAAGTATCTTAATGTGGCAGTTTCGCATTCCGCTTGCCTCGTGGGACACACTGTTTCATTACGGAGGAACCAACCCCGTGGTTCTAGCGGCGAATGGAGAACTGTGATGACGGTATTTGCTTATGTCTACATGTTGGTAAGCGTAGTCAGCGCGATCGTGAAGGAGGGGTAACGCAGCATGAAAATACTCGTCAAATGGCCAACGCGCGGGTGCCCCGAAGGTTTCGAGGAACGCTTCAAGAAGTGGTATTCGACACAATCCGGGAGACATCAGATAAGATACCTGTTCACTGTGGACCAGGACGACGCGCAAACACTGGAAGCGGTCGAAAAATGCCAATGGAGCCACGATCCGTACCTCCGCGGGGCCACCGTCGGAAACACAAGCGGTTTCCATATTCAAGTCATACCGGCTGCGGGGAAGATTGCTGCGTGTAACTCTGGCATAAACCCTGATGGCTCAATTGTAGAACTTAACGATCATAAGGTCCCGATAGGGGATTGGGACGTCCTTATTCTCGCCAGCGACGACTTCTCGCCCGAAGTCCACGGATGGGATGACGTGGTGGTACGGGCGATGACGTGGCATTTCCCCGCCATGGACGGCCTGCTTCATTTCCCTGATGCGTGGCACTCCGGCGAAGGCTACACGCTCACGCCGCCCGCTCCGGGAATGACGCCCATTGTCGGACGGCAGCCACTGGTAACAATTCCCATCATGGGCATCAATTATTACAAGCGGTTCGGATATGTCTATCATCCGGCCTATAAATCCGAGTTTTGCGACAACGAGCAGACGTGGGTTTCCACCATGTTTGGCAAACGGAGGTTTATTGACGTGCCGATATTCCGGCATTTTTGGCGAGGATACTTCAACAAGGATGCCACAAATCATGCCAATTTACTGGCCGGTCGCCCCGACCGCACAGTTTTTGAGGCACGCAAGGCCAATAATTTTGATCGCAAAAAACCACGATTGTCAATTCTTGTTTGTGCCCTTGAGCGGCGGCGCGAAGAATCCAAAAAACTATTCGACGAAATATATAGACAGATATTCGCGTTGCCTGACCCATGGACGGTTGAACTGCACGTTTTGCTGGACGAAGGCCACATCAACGTCGGGGAGAAACGCAACATACTCATGGCCAGAGCCAACGGGGACTACCTTTGTTTTGTGGATGACGACGATTGGGTCGCGCCGAATTACATCCAGGCACTTGTTAAAAAATGCGACGGGGGCACTGACTGTGTGGTGTTCGGTGCGTCCTATACTTGCGACGGCAAGCCGGGTAGACCGTTTGATTTTGACTTGAAATATCCGCGATACGCCGATAATGAGAAGATGTTTGAACGCACCCCCAACCATCTCACGCCGATAAAATCATCGATTGCCAAGTCGATTGTGTTTCCCAACCTGACCAGAGCCGAGGACAATCATTACGCCGTTCGCGTGCGGCGACTTCTTAAAAGCCAGTCCGTGTGTGTTGGTAATGGTGTATCTGGGAAGGACGAATTGTACCATTATCGTTTCAATCACGCTGGCACCGCGACAGAAAGTCGGAGGACGCCATGATTAGTTTCGCACATCGCCACCAGATGGACAAATCTATTGAAAAAATGCGGAAAAGCATCCTCGACGCCATGGAAATAACGATGAATGATATGGACTCCATGAAGATTAGTGATATTCTTGCTTACGAAGTTATCGGCATTGCGCTTGAGCGGATTGTCGCCGAGCATCGCCGATGTGTCGCGGGAATGAAAACCTGCGTTATCAGAAAGTAGACAGAAGATGATTCCTATTCTCACTACATCGCAAGCTCGATCAATGAACGCGGTGTGTGCTGCACGCCCTTCGGCGTCGGTTCAATCGCTCATCATGCCGGTTTCAAAGATGATAAAAAATATCTGCCGAGGAGCTATTTTCGGCGTTGAAAGGTTCCCGACTGAATCTTATGATCGTGCATTCAGGGGAGAGTTGGTTCTCGCCGCTCATCCGATCATTCAACTCAACTCTGTTACGCTTTCGCCGGACGTGAATCCCACCGTCCTGACAGCCTCAAGTTTTGATATTCGTTACCAAGAGGGGCGCATCAACATTAAGCCCACAGCCCCCGCTGTATTCATCAATGGCGGATGGTACGGAAATGAAAGCTACCCATTTAATATGGTCAACGTGGATTACCATGCGGGCCGAGGTTGGGTTACATCCCTGACCGCCCCTGTGTCGCCGGGTGACAATGTTGTGCTTCCGCTGGCGGCAACGTATGGATATTCGCCCGAACAAGGACCGTGGAGCATCGGAAATACCAACGCATTAGTTCTGGACCCAGGCCAGCCTTATGAAGAAAACGTATTGGTTGCGACAAATAGTTCGGGCCAAGCGGTCGCCATGAGCGTCTTATATCCCCACGCATCCGGCGCATTTGTTGGGGGTGGGTTGATTCCGCCGGACGTTCAGTTCGCTGCGGCCCGTATGATAGGCAACATATTGGCGTCCCCGGACGGCACGAAGTCAATGGAGGGCCTTGCCAACCGATATGGGTATGAGTGGCAGGTTCGCAAAAGTCCTTCTGGCACGATTGTCGATCCTGAAGTGCTTCAGCTTCTGATGCCTTACTTTGAGGTGAACCTGTGAGCATGGACACATTGGCGAACCGATCTTTTCAGAGGCTGGCGGCGACCGTCACAACCGACGCTGCGGGCGGCCAAGTGCGCACATGGGTTCCACAGAACACTTTCATGGGATTTATATCGTTTGGAGCGCCGCGTATTGTGCCAAGCCGGGCGGGTGTTTATTCCGAGGTTTCCCCGGCCAGCATCATTACTGCGGCTAATCCACAGGCTCGCGTTGGGGACGTAATAACCACCCCTGAACCAGACGGGACGCTGTTGTACTTAAAATGCAAGGCGCAGCGGCCAATAACGTCCCCGTTGAACCCGGCTGCCACGGGATACATCGTTGAATGCACCCGCATTGAGCCTCCACAGGAGGCTATCGCATGAGCGAGTCAACGGATTTTGAATCTGAACTTAGTGAGAACCTCGCGGGCGTTATGCGGGAATGTGGCAAAACCATCATTGCACACATTCAGGAAACATTGAAAGTGCAGGGAAGCGTAAAACCATGGAATGTCGCGCCGCCGGGATCGCCGCCCGTCAACTTCAACAACAAGCTCGTGGACAGCTTTTTGGCTCCTGAGGTCACTGTCGATGGAACCACGATAACGCTGACGATAGCCTCGGACGCATGGAGCGAAAGTTTTGAGCAGGATGGTGCGCGTCCAATTTCACAGGAAGAAGAATTTGGCGGAATGGCTATCGGGCACGAATGGGGTGCATCTGACGGAAAGGCGTTTGCAGTGAATTGGGACGATCCTCCGCACATGGTTTATGTCGGGTCTCCTCACTACATGGCTCCCCGCCCATTTATGGCACCCGCGTTGCCGTTTGCCGCGGAATGCGTTCGTAAATCGATCGAGGGCGAGTAATGCTGGCACTCACGACCGCGATCATTGAGACCATTCAAAACTCAAGCCTTCTTACGGGGCTGCTTGGCAAGTCGTGTACGGTTTACGATACGGCAGCCCCTGAAACAGCGTCTTTCCCGTTCTGCCTCGTCAATCGGATAACGGCGGCGGAAACCGAGCATTACTTCTCGTCAGGCCGTATTGAGTTCCCAATCTACCAGATAACCTTTGTATCCAACTCGGATGCCCAAGTCGCGCAGGCTGAGGACATAATTTACAATGTTTTTGACATGCAGTCGCTTTCCTTGGATAGTGGTTACATGCCGCTTGCACTGGCTATGAGGGTGCAGCAGGGCGCTGAAAGCGTTCGCGACGCCTACGGGAACACCGTTTATCGCAGCATCATACGGGTGAAGTGTATTGCCCAGGACGTTGTAAGTTAGCTAAAGGAGTTTTCTTATGCCACCACTTGTTGATACAGGCAAAAGCGGAAGTGTAACGCTTCCCAACGGAATATCCGGGAACGTGACTGGGTTCTCTCTGAAGGCCGGCCGGCACCAAGAGTCTACGATGCCGCTCGGGCAGACTTGGGTGTCGAGCCAGAACGTGGCTCTGTCCTACAGCGGCTCCATTATGGCCGACATGATTGTCGGCGGAACAGACCCGTTCCAAAATATGGAGAACCTGGACAATGTGACGCTTACGTTGGTATTCGATAGCGGAAAGACGGAGACGTTCAACGCTAACATTTCAAATATCGACGCTGTGTCCAAGGCCGCCGGAATCACCAAAGTAACCTTTGATTATGTGTCCAGCGGGCCGCCTGTTACCGGCAGCTAATTGTCTGCGGCCCTTGATGGTAGCTTAATAACTTGAATGGAGATGCCAATATGGATTTGTCTGAATTTGGGGATGTAACAGTCGGGACTCTTGAAGTACCACGCTTTACGCTTGCCGATGTGGCGACGTTGCTGGCAAAACTTAAGAAATCCACCATCGACACGCTTGAAGCACGCCTGGTAAAAGAAGGCGTCGTGGGATCAGAGAAAGCTTCCCTGCTGACGGACGTTTCAACCTCTGAATGGACAGCGCGACAGGCGCATGCCTACAGCCAAACGCTAGCCGGGACACAATACGTTCTATCGACCGCGTTGGCTAAGATTGGCAAGACGATGGACGATTTGCCGCCGATGACGATGGACGACCTTACGTTTCTTGCGGCCCGGGTGTTGCACGTTGTTGCGGACCCTACGATCCCGAAGTCGAAGGTGGAAGTGTTGCCGGGTTCCTCGACATCGGTACAGTCTGGCCTGGCTTCAACCCATGGCGCTACAGTTGGTGCCAACTGAGGCTCTTGCAACACGAGGCTCTTTCGCGTGTCAATCCGGATGAAGCGTTAAAAGAGCAGTGGAAAAAAGACGATCGCCGGAGGACGAGAGATAAGAACCGGAGAAACAAACCATGGCTGAAGGAATGAACGCTGGATCAGCCACAATCAAGGTCGTCCTCAACATTGATGGTGCACTCGCTCAACTGGCGCAACTCAAGCAAACAATCGAATCAACCACAGGAAGTCTTGGCGCTGCCATGGGCGGTTCTGCATCAACCACGACAGGCGTTCCCATGCCTGCCAAGGGGCCTTCACGCGCCCGTGGCCCGCGTGTGCCATCCGTCGCGTCAACGGCAGCGGTTTCGGCAGATACGTCGTTTCTTGACTCCGCCGATCCCTTCGGCGGTACTTTTAGATCGAGCGTTCCCACCTATTCTAGAGCCGCACAAGAGAAGATCGTTGCCGCTTTATCCTCCCAATACAGCGTTCCCCAGCAGGCAATTTGGGACGCACTTGGGCTCAGTAATTCTGTTTCGATGACTCTTTACAACTCGCCACCATCTTTTCCTGAAGAAGACCAGTTCACGACACAGCGAGTGCGGTTCAGACGGCCAGGTCCCATGCCGTCTTCAGGCAGTACATTTTATTCCAGATCATCGCCTGATGCAGCCCCGTGGGCGTCTAACATGGGGATTGGGGGGCCGCGAGAGCCTCTGCTTCTCCAAGATCCATTGTCTTATCGCGTCACAACGGTTGGCGTCCGAGAACAGCCGCAGATTGGGGCTGGCCGCGGCTACACAATGAGGGGACAGCGACTTCTTAGCGAAGGAGAATCAGAGGGAACCGGCACTGTTTATCGCGAGGCCGATATGCGTTCGGCTACGTTTATCGGCGGAATGGGGGGGAGTGCCACGTCCGTTGGCACCGAGGCAGAAGCCGCCGAAGCCGGCAGAAAACTTGGCGGCCACTTCAAGATGCGATACATGTGGCACGCCTTCACCGTCGCGTTTCTTGCACGCATGGTGGGCGAAGGCATATCAAGCCTTATTCAGTCTGCTGGCACCGCTTCCGTTGACCGTTCGTTTCTTGGGAACGTAGGAAGCGGTCAACTCTCCAATATTTTGCGACAAAAGGCATACATTCAAGCGCACAACAGTGCGTTTATGAACTTAATTTCAGGAAAGACATACCACATCGCACAGATGGCGGCTGAAATACCCGTTGAGATGGCGCACATCAAGGCGCAGAATTTCTATCAGCAGGCCAGCGGGCAGATGGCAATGGAAGGCGTCACTGATCCTGCGTTGAAAGCCATGCTTTCAGCGCAAATCAAGTATGAATCAGAACGCACCAAAATCGATCAAACGCCAATGTCAGAGTGGATGAGGGGAAGCCTTCTTTCACAGAATCGAAATGCGTTCCTTCGCGTGCAATACAACATGCAGAATCCATATTCGCAGGAGGAGGCTGCGGCTGGAAGCGTCGCGTCCGCGACTGCCGCGGCGGGTGGTTTCTCCACAGCGGCGAAGATCATAGACGCGCAGTCGAAAATGGCCGACGCCATCAATAAGACGGTCGCGGCTCTGCATCCCTTCATACGTCAACTTGAGCAGGCGCAGGTTGGCGGAATTATGAGAGCAGCAGCCTTCTCAAACGCGACGTTTTCTTCAAACTATCAAGGCCAGATGCAAGCCTATGGGTTGGCGCTTTCCGGCCATCCATATAAAAGCGCCTTAGCTCTAAAACAGCTTGCGGTTCACGATAGGATATTGGCCTTCGAGGCTTCGCATCCAACGAACGACGCGGCCCAAGTCGCGGCCATCCGTAGCCAGATTTCGGTGAACGAAAACGAGCAGGCGTCTTTGCGAGCAAAGATGGCTGCCGAGCACACAACGGCGTGGTCGGACGAGGCAAGCCTTAAATACTACATGAGCAAGGAGCTAGCGACTCACCGGGCCAACGAAGCCGCCCGGCGGCACAATGCGGAAATCGAGGGAAAGGTATCTGGATATTCACACGCCTTTTTTGCCGCAACTGTCGGGAGGAAGGGATTCAATGATGAGTTCAGGAAGGTCAGCCACCCGAATTGGTTCACAGGACTCGGGGGGCCTGCTCTATATTGGGGGGCCGTTGGCGCAGCGCACGCAGTCGGATGGTCCGCTGGCGAGATCGCAACAATGGGCGACACTTTAGAAAATGTCGTCCCTAACACCGCCAAAGACCGTGTAAAGGCGCTACACGATCAGATAACAACGCTCGATACCCAATTCGCCCAGCACGCAGCAGCCTTAAACAACTTGGAGTCCAAGCACGCGATGTACCTAAAGGAAATCGCCGCCATTGACAAGCAGACTGGGTTAAACAAATACCATTTGGCCGAGTACGCCCAATCGCAAGGAATGAGCCTGAACGTCTGGAATCGGCAACAGCAGATAAAAAAAGCCCAATTCGACACCAGTGTTGCGGCTAATCTGGCCATTGCAGGCGACTTGGGTGGCGGATACAGCGCCGAAATGGACGCGATCCGAAGGAAGTACGCGGCAAAAATTAAGGAGATCGAAGAAGCGGCTCCACAAGGAGGCCTGACCGCCATACAGAAGCAAGAGATTGAAACGCTCCACCGCCAGTCTGCCGCGGCCCAGTCCCATCACAGGCTTCAGCACGAAATGAACATGAATATGCTGGCGGCGCGCGTTCGTATCTCCAGCATTGAGGCCGAGTCAGGCGTTCCAATACGGCAAAGGCGTATTGAAGAGGCCAAGTCGATTGAGATGGTAACACTGAAGAACATCAAGCTGGCAGAGCAGGCGGAAAAGGCTGCCGACGCGGCGAAGCACTTTGCGTTCAACGCCACCAAGTTCAATGACGAAAGACAGATAGCCATCAACAAGTTCAAGGCGGTGAAGGTCAGCACGGCAGGCGGTCACCGTGGAATTTCGATGAGCGCGGAAAGCGCCATGGGGCTTCATGGTATAGATGAACCTTCAGCGGTCTACCATGGGCACGCAAGCGGAGGCGGCATTTATAATCCCGACCCGGCCCGGAGCGACACTGGTGCTGCGTATCTTGATCATCAGAAACAGATCGTGCAGGTTCTCCATTCCATCGAATCAAAAATATCCAAAGGCATCGGGCAACTCTTTAATTAGGACGGGAACGCAATGACGACTGTACTTCCTGATCTTGCACGCGAAGCGAAGGCGAACTCAAGCGAGACGCTGCAAGTCATTTATCGCATCTTCATGGTGTCTAAGCTGCCTACAGCTTCGCCTTCGGCCATGACGCTTCTGGCTCAAACGGCCACCGATTCGGTTACTGGGTTATCCATACCGGCCATGTACTCCGTCCATCCCAACAAGCCGGAGGCGTATGTATCAAATATCAACGCCGAGACGCTGGGAGGTAATACGTTCCTCGTGACGGTGGTCTACAAGTACCAGATTTATCCCAGCCAGTTCTTAATGAGCTTCCGAGGGGGAATACGCGCGGTACAAAGATATACCGATTACGCCGGGAATCCAATTCAGATACCGAGTGCGAACCTTCAAAAAGACTATTCGTTTAATAATGGAACATACGTTTTTCAAGGTGGCACGGCTCCCAGCGGACCGTATGTCGGTTCAGAACCTGCCATGTATCCCGTAGGCGTCACCGTCTTTCGATTCCTTGAGGCACTTAATCCCATTGCGATCAATACATCATATGGTGGATGCACCAACAGTGTTGCATGGTTGGGCGCAGCCGCTGGCACACTTCGGTTTGACGGAGCGACTGGCGAGACGCAAAACCTCCTTATTTATCGCAATGAATATCAATTCACTTATGACGCGAACGGTTTCAACGAGGTTCTTGTGCAGCCAAGCCAGGTGCTCCCGGGCGCTTTTTGCACGAATAGCATCCCGGCCAATGTTGGTCTTGTGGCCGGCCCTGGTCCGGGCTATAATTCGTTCCAGATGCGTCCGCCAGTTGACTTCAACACAATATTCACGAGTGCCGGATGGAAAGCAGTTGGTTCCAGCGACATAGTGTTCAGTTGATACTGGAGAATTAATGGCTGCCGGTAAGTTACAAAGCTGGGGAACGGACGTTGAGGCCCTGAAGTCCGCGGTCGCCCACCTCAACCAGATGGTGAACCTTATCAACACCGTTTTTCCAATCGTGGGAATTAACGGAGTGTCAGTCACGCAGGTGTACGGGCGCGGCACAGTCATAAAAGGAACGCCATTTCCAAGCATTCCTTATCAGCCACAGCTATTCCCTGTCCTGCTGACCTATGGATCCAGCCCGGGCGCAGACGGGACGGCAACCGCGGCGGCGTCGTGGGCGTATACGGTCTACGCCGTGAGCGATCCGGGGCTGACTACACCGCTGGCCTCCAATATTCAGCCCACCAAGCCGAGGGGTCTTGGGTCTCGCGCACGGCAGGCGTCGAGCGTGGCCAATACGTCTTACAGCTACGGCACGGCGTTCTATGGCGTGCCTCCGTCAAGCGGGCCGAATACCGTGCTCCTGTGGGATGCTGGCGAAACCGAGCCGGCTTTGTGCCTGACCGGCGGGGCGGCGTGCTGATATGTGCGGCGAGCGATTACTTGATCCGACCTCTGGCAAGCTGTTGCGTGATCCAACCACGGGCGCGGTGCTGCTGAATCCGTGCGGGCCATGTAACGCCGCCCCAAGCTTTCCATACACGCGAACTTTTGTATTTTCTGACGTCTCGCCGTTCACCTGCTGCGCAGGGGAGGGCACCCACGCCGCTA